>CAYSQP010000090.1:1375-4278 GCA_964433285.1 uncultured bacterium
GAAACAACACTCTGGATTTTTCCAATGAGTGCAACAAATTCAATACGACTGACTAAAACTTTCATATTTGAACCATGGTAGCAGCAAAGATAAGGTTTCGTCAACCCCTCTCTTTGAGCATTTTTTCGATTTTTCGTTTTTCATCTCTTTCTTTAATGGCAGCGCGCTTATCAAACTGCTTTTTGCCGCGCGCGATCGCAATTTTGGCTTTGATGAGCCCTTCTTTAAGGTATAGCGCAAGTGGAATCAAAGTCAGTCCCTTTTCTTCGGATGCTTTTTTTAATTTTTCAATTTCTCGTTTATGGAGAAGTAATTTGCGATCCCGCTTTTCTTCATGGTTGAATACAGTACCGAATTGATAAGGGGAAATGGAGCTACTTTTTAAAATGGCTTCATTATTTGTAGTGATGAGAATGTAGGCATCTTGGAGAGAAGCATGATGGGCACGCAAAGATTTAACTTCAGTCCCCAAGAGCACAATACCCGCTTCAAAAGTTTCTAAAATCTCATAATCAAAATGGGCACGGCGGTTAGAGACAAGATCTTTTGACATTAATTTCCAAAGATTTTCTGGCCTAAAGCTGTGACACAAAAACAGTCTTTCCCTTGGTATGTGCCAACTGCTATGATGCCTACTTCAAATAGATAATCAAAGATCACTGTTTTTAAAAATAGTTTTTCTTCTTCTGAATAACAAGGCGTAACATATTTCCAACTTTTCCCAATGCGCTTGAGCATCACAGCTTGATTATCGTTGAAATAGCAGATCACCCCTTGTATAAAATCATCAAAAAAGATCCACCCTGCATCTGCAATGCGTGTGATGCTTTTTTCAGCCTCACGCAGGCAGCGCTCAGAGAGCAAATCTGCCGAAAAACCTTCCTTTTCAAACCGGTACAGTGGGTGGCGGAAAATATGGAGCGCGCGGCTGTCTAATTTCATATCGAGCCAATCATGGGCTGCATCCAAGGCATAAAAGCGGCCACTGACAAGATCGCCTAATTTAAGCTGAATCAGTTTTGTAAGTGCCTCATGGGTCTCTTCTTCAGAAATATGGTCTACTGGTTTAGCCAGAGTCAAACGTCCAGGTTTTGCTTTTTTAAGCAGCAGCGACTCTTTTTTGGCTTCCATCAAAAAAAAGCTTAAAATTTCGATAAATCCAAAATCGGAGGCATATTTCTTTAAGATCTTTTTTTCATCAGAAATTGAAGGCGGGCAGACCTTTTTTAAAAATAGCTGGTACTCGCGCCATTCATAGAAAGGAGAGACAATTTCTTGAAGAGAGCCATCTATTTTTTTATAGCTTAAGCAGCAGACAAAGCTAAATTCTAAATGAAGAATAATCTCATCAAACTGCCTTCTTTGAAGCTGGTATTTTTCGAGGAGTTGCTTGGAGGGGACTTCTAAGGTGGGCGCATTGAACACATCTTCAATGATCATGTTGTAAACAGGATCTGCAAAATTGAGCTCCATGAGATAGCGATGGAAGATCTGCGGTGTCAAAAAATATTTCTCTATCAAAGAATCAAAAATATTATTAGAGGTGCGCGGAATACTATACCAGCTGGGAAGGACCTGAATGGGCACTTTACGCAACAAACTTAAAAAAAATTCCACCCCAGGCTTGAAATTTTCATCAAATTTTGAAATTTGAAACTCATAGTATTTGCGCATCTCTTTATCGACAAGGATCAGGTCGTCGCTGATTGTTAAAAGTCCCGATGTTTCCAATTTTCGCAGAATATCTAAAAGCTGCTGTTTATCCACACTTAAGCTTTTGGCCAGATTTTTTAAAGACAGGGTTAGTGAGCTATAAAGAATTTCTTCTAAAACCTCTAAATCCAATGGGGAAAATTGGGACATGAGATGTCTGTTTTCAATATCCTTAAGATAATCGTAATCAGATAAGACGATCTTATTTTTTCGAAATGTGCTCATTTCGAGCATAGACTTAACCCTTGATAGAGAAGAAACTATAGTCAAGATCCTTATTTGTTACAAGAAAGGTAGTCTAAAACTTGTTTATTTGTTAAAATTTTAAGACCTATGACCAAATACAATCCAAAGCATATTGAACAGAAATGGCAAAAAATCTGGGAAGAGCGGCAACTTTTCAAAGTAACAGTCGATACAAACCGTCCAAAATATTACATTTTGGATATGTTTCCGTACCCCTCTGGGGCTGGTTTGCATGTCGGTCACGTGACAGGGTATACAGCCACCGACATCCTTGCACGCTATAAGAGGCAAAAAGGGTTTAACGTTCTCCATCCCATGGGATGGGATAGTTTTGGTTTACCTGCCGAACAGTATGCCATCCGTACAGGGACCCACCCTTCCTTCACAACAAAGCAAAATATCAATACTTATCGCAGGCAGCTCAAATTGCTTGGGTTTAGCTATGACTGGTCACGCGAGTTTGCCACAAGCGATCCTAAATATTACAAATGGACCCAATGGATTTTCACTAAACTCTATGAAAAGGGGCTGGCCTACGAAGCAGAAATGCTGGTCAATTATTGTCCCGCACTTGGCACTGTGCTCTCTAACGAAGAGGTAGAAGATGGCCTTTCCAAAGAAGGGGGCCATCCTGTGATCCGAAAACCTTTGCGCCAGTGGGTATTAAAAATCACCGAATATGCGGAAAGATTACTAGAAGACCTTGCTCTTTTGGATTGGCCAGATCATTTAAAAAAATTACAAGCTAACTGGATCGGAAAAAGCATTGGCGCCAATATCGATTTTATAGAAGAAAAAACCAAAGAAAAAATCCCTATTTTTACAACATCACCAGAAACTATTTTTGGAGTTACATTTCTTGTTTTAGCCCCTGAGCATCCAGTTGTTTCAAAAATCACTGCTGCTGCTAAAAAACAGGAAGTTGAAACCTACCAAAAAGAAGC
>CAYSQP010000091.1:0-4232 GCA_964433285.1 uncultured bacterium
ATGAGCATACACAAGAGATAGAACCGCTCTTACAACCCATTTTAAAAGGACAGACATGGGGTCTTATTTCTGATGCAGGACTTCCTTGCATTGCCGATCCAGGCCATTTGCTTGTGGCAAAAGCCCACGCACTTTCTATTCCAGTAGAAGCGTTTGTTGGCCCTAGTGCCATTACTTTAAGTTTGATGTTATCAGGACTTTGCGCACAACAATTTGCTTTTCATGGCTACCTTTCAAAAAATGAAGCAGAACTAAAAATGCAGATCAAACAATTAGAAAAAGAGGGGATAACCCAGGTTTTTATTGAAGCTCCCTATAGAAATGAAAAGATGTTTAGAGCTTTGATTGAAATACTCAAGGATCAAACAAAGCTGTGCATTGCTTCTGATTTAAATGGAGAAAATCAATTTGTGGCTACACATGCAGTAGGCACATGGAAAAAGCTGCCTATGCCCCCCATCCACAAAAAGCCAACTATTTTTCTGTTCAAATAAGCTCTTCAGCAACAGAATCGTAGAATAAAAGTCCTTCGGAGGTCAGCCGAAGGGTTCCATGTGTCATTTCGATCCAGCCCTTTTTTTCTAATAGGAAAAGTGTCTGGTATGTTTCTTCTGGTAATTTCCAATGCCGCTCTTCAAATTTTTTAAGATCTACACCCTTTAAAAGGCGCAATTCTACAGCTAAAAGCTCATGCATATCATGGGGGTAAGATAGCTTTTCTTCAAAATCGACGGCAGATTTTCCTGCATGCACTAAATCGCTATACTTTTGCAGATGGGCAAAGTTGCGCATCCGTTTTTTATCCCAGTAGCTAAAAGCAGATGGGCCAAGTCCCAAAAAGGGTCTAGCTGTCCAATAGCCTACATTATGGCGTGAATGCATACCTGCTTTTGCAAATGCAGAAATTTCATAGCGTAAAAGATGGTCTTTTTCAAAATGTTCAACGGCATGCTTTAACATTTCAACACTTGTTTCTTGGGATGGCAGTAAAGAAGTAAGCTGTTTTTTATTTTTAAAAAAGCCAGTGTGCGGCTCGATGGTCAAATTATAGAGGGATAGGTGAGTGATTGGAAGTGCCACTGCTTTTTTTACCGTTTCTTGCCAGCTTTCCACAGTTTGGCCAGGTAGCTCATACATCAGGTCAATGGAAATATTTGTGATGCCAGCATCATGGGTATCATGCACTGCCTGGATTGCTTTTTGGCTATTGTGCGCTCTACCCAATACAGAAAGATGGTGATCATTTAAAGATTGCACTCCAATACTGACCCGATTAATACCCGCTTGTTTAAGAGCACGCATAAGGTCAAAAGTCACATTTTCGGGATTGGCTTCAATGCTGATTTCACATCCATGTTCTATCGGGATCCAAGATAAAATAGTAGCAACAGCTTCAGCGCCAAGTAAAGTAGGTGTACCACCGCCTAAATAAATGGAGACGATTTTTTTATTTGCAAGTTTAGGTTGCAGAAACTGCCACTCTTTGGAAAGGGCAGAAAGTAGCTGGTTTTGGGCAGAAGTTTTGTAGGGGATGACATAAAAGTGGCAATAGGGACACTTTTTTGTGCAAAAAGGAATATGAAAATAAAGACTAATCTCTTCCACTACCAAGAATTGGAATCTGGATCTTCCATGATTCCACGTCTCCAACGATTGCGGTCGCTAAAGGGATCTTCATCGTCGACCTCTTCTTCTTTAGAACTCTCTTCTTCGCCGCCAGCTTCCGTCTCTTCGCCACTTGCAGTCTCAGCTTCATAGGCCTCTGTTTCCATTTCGATGCCAGTATCGGACATATTTTCTTCAGCTACTTCCATATCGGGCATGCTTGGCTCTTGAAAAGCAGCACGGGCAGGTCTTTTAGGAGGGCTATATTCTTCCATTTCACCGCTTTCTTTTAAGAACCTTAAACGTTCGCGCTCTTCTTGGATCTTTTTCTCTAAGGAGCGCATCTCTTCACGGTGTTTATCTAAATCTTTTTTCGGAACAAGTCCAAGCTTGAGCCATTGCTCTAAATCTTGGAGTTCATTTTCCATTTTTTTCAATCGTTCGCTTTTTAAATTCATGCTCGCACACCTAAAATTTGGATCTACTAGTGTCTGTCTATTTATGAAAGTAAACTTTTTAATGCAAGTATTAGCTGAAGCAGCATACTTTAAGGTTAATTAAATCCAAAGCAAAAATTAGAGAGCATCTTTTAAATATTCTTTAATCTGCTATACAGGGGAATATGAAGGATGATGCTTCGTCATATGCAAATTTTTCTAATCTTGAGCTGATCGAAGATCTCTACCAAAGCTGGCTGAAAAATCCCAAAAGCGTTGATCTTTCTTGGAACCATTTTTTTGAAGGGATGCAGTTTGCAGAAGGCATGCCTAAGATTCCCTTGGCCGCCTCAGCAAGCCCTGATCTGCGCATCTTTTACCTGATCACTGCCTACCGAACTTATGGCCATCTGATGGCCCATATCAATCCCATTGCAACGTCTAATCCTGAAGAACCTCCAGAACTGCATTTAGAAAATTTTGGTCTAAGCGCAAAAGATTTAAACAATTCTTTCCCTACGTGCGGCTTTTTAAAAGAAGCAAACGCCCCTTTAAAAGAGATTCTAGAAGCGCTAAGGCGCACCTATTGCCGCACCATTGGCATTGAATACATGGGACTGGGATTTCCCCAAATAGAAAAATGGCTGCAAGAGAGAATCGAGCCCAATTTTGAACTGCCTTTATCCAAAGACAAAAAAGTGCGCATTTTAATGGAGCTAAATCGCGCAGAGAACTTTGAAACTTTTATTCATACTAAATATGTAGGTCAAAAACGGTTTTCATTAGAGGGCGCAGAAACTTTAATTCCAATGCTTACCACACTTTTGGATGATGTAGCAGATAAAGGCCCGGCAGAAGCGATCATCGGGATGGCTCACCGTGGACGACTCAATGTGCTGGCCAATATTTTTGGAAAATCATATGCCTACATCTTTCATGAATTTGAAGACCATTATACCCCCGATCTTGCAGAAGGGACAGGGGACGTGAAATACCATAAAGGCTTTATTGGGAAGTACAAGAGCTTTTCTGGAAAAGAAATCCCTATGACTTTGATGGCCAATCCAAGCCATTTGGAATCTGTTGATCCTGTTGTAGAAGGGGCTGTGCGTGCTAAGCAAGAAATGAAACCTAGAGATAAACAAAATGAGATTGTGCCCATTTTAATCCATGGCGATGCATCGATTACAGGACAGGGAGTTGTTTATGAAACAGCAGAACTCTCTTGCCTTCATGGCTATTGTACGCAGGGCACCATTCACATTGTGATTAATAACCAGATCGGATTTACCACACTTCCTAAAGATGGCCGCTCAACACGCTACTGCACTGATATTGCAAAAGCGTTTAGCTGCCCTGTTTTTCATGTCAATGCAGAGGACCCTGAAGGATGTGTGGCAGCCATGAAGCTAGCCACTGAACTTCGGCAGCAATTTGGCTGTGATGTGTTTATCGATTTAAATGGCTACCGCAAATATGGCCATAATGAAGGGGATGAGCCTGCATTTACCCAGCCGTTGGAATATGCACTTATTCGATCGAAAAAAACGATCCGCGAAATTTATCGGCAACATTTAATCCAAGATGGAGTGATCGATGAAGTAAGGGCCGCACAGCTGGAAGATGAGTTTAAAAATAGCCTAAAAAGCGCCATGGAAACAGTGAAGGCGATGAAGCCTCCAGCTGCAGAAAAACCCTCTCCAAAGCCTGATGTTTTCGCTCCTGTGGACACCAAAGTTGATGCGCAAACACTTGTCCAACTGACAGAAAAATTCTGTACCGTGCCACAAGGATTTCATTTAAATCCTAAGATCCAGAAGCTCTTGAATGAAAAATTGCAAATGGTTAAAGGCATGATGGATTGGGCGCTCGGAGAGTTTTTAGCCTATGCCACATTGTGTACACAGAAAATCCATGTGCGTCTGTCAGGTCAGGATGTGCGGCGGGGCACATTTTCCCATCGGCACGCTGTCTGGATCGATCAGGTCAATGCGCAAAAATATTTCCCGCTCTCTCATTTAAGCCCAAACCAAGCGCCCTGTGATATTTTTAATTCGCCGCTCTCAGAATTTGCCTGCTTAGGATTTGAATTTGGCTATAGCCTTCTTTATCCCAATTCACTTGTTCTTTGGGAGGCGCAGTATGGCGATTTTGCCAATGGCGCGCAAATCATCACCGATCAGTATATCG
>CAYSQP010000092.1:0-4232 GCA_964433285.1 uncultured bacterium
CTCATTTAAATTTGTAAGGTGTTTGGTGGGAATAATTAGAATATGGACTGGGGCTGAGGGCTTGATATCTTTGAAGGCTACAATATCTGGGCTTTCAAAAAGAAATTCCGCCGGAACCTCCTTTGTTACAATTTTACAAAAAATAAAATTTTCCATCTTGAAAATATTTCTACAAACAATTAATCTTAAATCGGAATAACGTTATATAATGTAAAAAATAATTAAAAGCCCGCAGAAGCTACGGGCTTTAAAAAAAGATTAACGAGATTGGAGAGGGTTTAAGGATTCTTGATTCAAAGAGAAATTATTATGGGCATTGACGCTTTCAACATAAGAGTTCCAAAGCTCCTGCTCGACTTTTCCATGGCGGATAGAGACAATTAAGTCTCTTTTAGCAGCGGTCAAAGATTTTTTAGGGCTTAAAATTGAAATCATTTCTTTATCGCCTGCCATTCTGGCCATATTCAACATTCTTTCAAGTTGCATCCTAGTAAAAGAAAGTTGATCTCTTTTTTTGCGCGATCCTCTTGCTGCCCTTTGTTTTGGGGGCACAGAAGAGGGTCGATCAGAATTAATAATGAATTTTTCAATCAAAGATCCAAGCTCACTCGGCTGCTTGTTTTTCATTTTTTTCAGTGTGAAGTGGTGCATATAGCCCCCAGCACTCATAGGCAGATACTTACAAAGGTCATTCTCCTTTCTACCGCCTACTTTTCTGATCGCTTTAGCAATAATATCTTCAATTTCACGAAAGTTTTTTGTTTTATGTTCCATGGTTTCATCTCTTGTGGTTATCATATTGTTTCCTGATTTTTCTATACAATTATGGGATAATAAAAGATGGTGCTATTCTCAGCAACATTATTTTTGATTATGAATTCTGAAAAGTATATGATCCTTCTTAAATGAACCTCAAAATTATAAAAGAATCAAGTTCAAACAAAATCAAGCACGCAATTGCAGTTGCAGCTGGAAAAGGGGGCGTTGGCAAATCCACAGTCGCAGTGAATTTGGCACTCGCACTCAAAGAGCGTGGCTATCGCGTTGGTATTTTAGATGCCGATGTGTACGGGCCTTCTGTTTTGCATATGCTTCCCCAAGGGATTTGGCCTGTGCAGGACCCAGAAGATGCCCATCGGATTTTGCCGGGGATGACCCTTGGATTGAAATATATCTCCACGGCCCATTTCAGA
The DNA here is from genome assembly GCA_964433285.1 of uncultured bacterium. Taxonomy (GTDB): domain Bacteria; phylum Chlamydiota; class Chlamydiia; order Chlamydiales; family Rhabdochlamydiaceae; genus DATIJP01. The sequence goes on from CAYSQP010000092.1 coordinate 1,194, forward strand.
AATGAGCAAGAAGGAGCCATTGTGCGTGCACCGATTGCAAATGGCATTATTACTCAATTTCTGCAGCAGGTAAATTGGGGAGAGCTCGATTATCTAATCATTGATTTCCCTCCTGGGACAGGAGATATTCAACTCACCCTGTTACAGCAAATCGCTTTAAGTGGTGCGCTGCTTGTGACAACACCGCAAGAGGTGGCACTGCTCGATGTGAGAAAATGCATTCAGATGTTGCAAAAGCTGCAAGTGGCTCTTTTAGGCGTTATTGAAAATATGAGTTTTTTTGCACATCCTACAACGCAAGAGAAATTTTTCCCCTTTGGTTCTGGTGGAGGAGAAAAATTGGCGAGCGAATTTAAGATTCCTTATTTAGGGCAGATTCCTATTGATCAGCAATTGTGCCGCTCAGGTGATTTAGGGGAGTCTATCTTTGTGTCTGCCCCATTATCTGCATCTACACTTTTATTTCAGGAACTTGCCCAAAAAATAGAAGAGGCTCTTGTCCAAAAAATAGAGGATATTAAAGCTATCCATAGAGCAGATGATCATTTTACCCTTGAATGGGCAGATGGCCACACTTCAACATATCTCTACAAAGAGCTGCAAAAACAGTGTCCATGTGCTTCTTGCCAAGATTGCAGTCGTGTGGGTAGCGTCGTTTCAGCTGTCGACATTTATCGCGTAGGTCAATATGGCTTAAAAGTTGTTTTTACATCGGGCTGCACAAAAGGCATCTACTCTCTTGCATTACTAAGAAAACAGGCTTGAAGTTATGAGATTATTATTTTTATTATTTACAGTGCTGGTCTTTAGTTTAGGCTGCCATTCTCCAGCAAAAAAGAGCAATCTATCTAAATGGATGGAAAAAAATGGAAAGATCAAAGTGGTGTGCACAACGACCATTGTAGAGGATCTCGTGGCGCAAATTGGAGGAGAGTTTGTGGACCATATTCCACTCATCATTGAGCAGATGGATCCGCACAGCTATGAACTTGTCAAAGGGGATAATGAAAAAATCACAGGCGCTGAAATTGTATTTAGCCATGGGCTTGGCCTAGAGCATGGGGCAAGTTTGCAATACCAGTTAAAAAACCATCCTTATGTCGTTGCTTTGGGAGATGAAATTTTTAAACGGTGCCCTGAAAAAATTCTTTCTGCTCAAGGCCAGCTCGATCCCCATGTTTGGATGGATATCTCTCTTTGGAGCCTATCAGTGCCTGCGATTGTAGATGCTTTATCTCAAAAAGATCCAACCCATGCCGCTTTGTACCAAGAAAATGGAAATAAAGTTTTGGCTGAAATGATCGCTCTTCATCAAGAATTAAAGAAAAAGTTAGAGCACATTGCGCCAGAAAAAAGGTACCTAGTCACAGCGCATGATGCCTTCCACTATTTTGCGCGTGCCTATTTAGGCGATGAGGTAAATTGGCAAAAGCGCTGCCAAGCTCCTGAAGGACTTGCCCCAGATGGCCAGCTTTCTACCGCTGATATCCAAAGAATTATTGACCATCTTTTTGCGCACCGCATTTCTGTTGTTTTTTCCGAATCTAATGTCAGTAAGGATGCACTAAAAAAAATTGTCTCTTCGTGTGCTAAAAAAGGGTTGCAAGTCAGGATTTCTGACCAGATTCTTTATGGGGATGCCATGGGGGAAGGCCACTATCTGGATATGATCCGTCATAATGCCTCTGTGCTGATCAAGGAATGGGCAGATGAAAAAAGATAGCCCTCCCGCGCTAAAGGTAGAATATCTTTCTGTCAATTATGATAAGACACCGATCCTTTGGGAAATTGGGTTTGAAATTTTGCCCGGCAAACTGGTGGGGATTATTGGACCTAATGGCGCAGGGAAAAGCACTCTTTTAAAAGCGCTATTAGGGATGGTCAAGCCGATTTCTGGAAAAGTGGAATTTTTTGGCACTCCTTTAAAAAAAGTGAAGCAGAAAATCGCCTATGTCCCACAGCGCACCTCTGTGGATTGGGATTTTCCGATCACTGTCTTAGAAGTGGTGTTAATGGGACGTTATCATCAGTTAGGTCTTTTTAAATGGGCATCAAAAAAAGATAAAGAAGAGGCGCTAAAGGCACTTGAAATGGTTGAGATGGCCTCTTTTGCGGCGCGACAAATTAGCGAGCTTTCAGGAGGGCAGCAGCAAAGAGTATTCATTGCCAGAGCCCTTGCACAACAAGCGGATATCTACTTTATGGATGAGCCTTTTGCAGGTGTGGACATGGCATCAGAAAAAACCATTATCCAGCTCTTAAATGAGTTAAAAAACAAAGGCAAAACGCTTTTCATTGTTCATCATGATCTCAATACAGTAGAGCAATATTTTGATGAGATCATTCTTCTGAATACCTGTTTAGTTGCCTTTGGACCTACCAAAGAAAAGTTCCATGCTGAAAATATCAGGCGCACCTACGGAAAAAGCGGCATGCTTTTGGAAGAAGCAAAGAAGCAATGGAAATCTTAAAATATTTTACAGATCCTGTTTTGCGTGCCCCAACCATCGGTTGCATGCTGATGTGCCTCTCGTCATCCCTTGTGGGCATTTTAGTTTTTATTCGGAAAAGATCGCTTTTAGGTGAAGCGCTTTCCCATGCTTCCTACCCCGGAGTGGTATTAAGTGTAGCGCTGATGGCTAGCCTTTTTCCCATGTCGGAGGAGCTTTTTGTGATCGGGATTCTTATCGGGGCATTTATAGCAGCGCTTGCAGGTCTTTGGACCATTGATCTTTTAGAAAGAAAGTTGCGCATTAAAAATGATGCAGCGCTCTGTTTTACTCTCTCTATCTTTTTTGGGATAGGCATTTTGGCAGCCAGCCGGATTCAAACCATCCACACTCTCTGGTACAAACAGATTCAGCAATTTCTTTTTGGCCAGGCAGCCACTATGACCGATATCCATATTGTGATTTATGGAAGTTTGGCCCTTTTTGTCATTGCAGTGCTCTCTTTTCTCTATCGTTTTATCGAAATTCTCTACTTTGATCGTGAATATGCCAAAACATTGAATATTCCCAGTGCCATGATCGATACAAT
>CAYSQP010000093.1:0-4190 GCA_964433285.1 uncultured bacterium
AAAAAGAGAAAAAACGGTATTTTGCACAGAGCTTAAAAGTTTTGTTTAGTAATTAAATGGTTGCAGAATTAGAAGATATTCAGACCCTTGGCAAACGTTATGGGATCGATGTTGTCTCTGATTTGTGCGATTTTCCTCTCATCAAAGAAAAAAAACCAGTTCTTCCTTACGATTTTGCCAAAAGAAAAGGGGTGATTCCAATAGAAGATAAAGGGCCCGTCCTTCTTGTGGCAATGGCTGATCCTTTGGATTTAGAAACTTTAGAAGAGGTGCGCTGCTTAACGGGCAAACAGATTAAAGAAGTTTTTGCGCTTAAAGAAACCATAGAAGAGGCCATTGAAAATTGTTACAAGCAAAAAGATAATGCAGCTTCGCAGCTTCTAGAAAGCTTAAGAGAGGGCAGCAAAAAAGATGAGGAGAAGGAGGAAATTGAAGGATATGATCTTTTAAATCAGCATCAGGCACACTCTCCTGTCATCCGCATCTTAAATGCGATTCTTTTAGAAGCGATCCAGCAAGGCGCTTCAGATATCCATTTTGAACCTTTAGAAAATGGTCTTCGTGTCCGTTATAGGATCGACGGTGTTCTTCAAATGCGTCATGCTCCCCCGCGCGAATATCAACTCCAGATTTTAACGCGGATTAAAGTGATGGCCCGCATGGATATTGCTGAGCAACGATTGCCGCAAGATGGCCGCATCAAACTCCATATTGGAGGGCGCCAAATTGATTTTCGCGTAAGTACAATTCCCGTTGTCTATGGAGAGAGAATTGTGCTTAGGATTTTGGATAAAAGCAATGTGCTGCTTGGCTTACATAAAATTGGCATGATGCAAAATGTTTTAGAACAGATGAAAAAGTTGATCGATTTAAGTGAAGGGATTCTGCTTGTCACAGGACCAACAGGAAGTGGAAAAACAACCACGCTCTACAGCGCCCTTTCTGAAATTGATGCCACCCACACAAATATCATGACAGTGGAAGATCCAGTGGAATATAAACTCCAAGGGATGGCCCAAATTGGAGTCAATCCCAAAATCAATCTTACTTTTTCAACAGGACTGCGCCATATTTTGCGCCAAGACCCAGATGTGATTATGATTGGTGAGATCCGCGATCGGGAAACAGCAGAAATTGCAATCCAAGCATCGCTGACCGGCCACCTTGTTTTAAGCACGCTACACACTAATGATGCGCCCTCTGCACTCACCCGTCTTGTTGATATGGGCATCGAGCCCTATTTGCTCTCTTCTTCTGTTGTTGGTGTTCTTGCACAACGCCTTGTGCGCACGATCTGCAAAAACTGCCGCACTTCCTATAGCCCCAGTGATCGTGAACTTGCCGATCTTGGACTTTCCAATGAAAAACTAGTTTTATACAGAGGAGAAGGTTGCGCAGAATGTTTTAATACAGGATTTAAAGGGCGCTGCGGGATTTATGAGCTCATGCTGATGAGCGGACCTTTGAAACGGCAGCTGATTCAGAGCGCAGATAGCAATGCGCTGCAAAAGATAGCACTTGCCCAGGGGATGCGCACATTAAGGCAAGATGGCGGCCGCCTTGTAGAGCAGGGAGTCACATCAGTGACTGAAGTATTGCGTGTGACACGCGCCTGTGAGGAGTAAGCTAGCATGCCTCTTTTTCGTTATAAAGCTTTAGCCGATGGTGGAAAAAAAGTCACAGGAGTGATTGACGCTGACTCTTTTGAATCAGCAAAAGAGCGGCTTTTAAAACAGAAAATTCTTGTGATTAAGCTTTTTTCCCATGAAAAAGCAGAAAAAAAGTCTGTTTTAAACAGCAGCCTTTTACTTTCTTTTACACGAGAAGTGCAGCAGCTTCTTTCTGCTGGCCTACCCGTTTATGAAAGCCTTTTAACAATCGAAGAAAAATACCGCAAAAGCCCTGCCCATATTCTCTTTTTAGATCTATGCGATAAGCTCAAAGGGGGAAGCAGCCTTTCATCTGCACTTAAAAAATATCCTCATTGTTTTGATACGATTTATATCACAATGGTGCAGGCAGGAGAAAAAACAGGCTCTTTGCCGTGGGTATTTCAGCAGTTGCATGAACTCATTGCGCGCAAACAAAAATTAAAAAAGCAGCTGATTTCTGCCATTTCTTATCCCCTATTTTTGGGCTGTTTTTGTTTTATTTTACTATTAGGGCTTTTGTTTTTTGTGATTCCTTCAATGAAAGAGCTTTTTGAAGGCAGAAGCCTTCATCCGATCACTGCCACTGTTTTAGCTTGCAGTCAATTTGTCACTGAAAATTCTACGCTGCTTGCCTGTTTTGTTCTTTCACTTACAGCTTTACTTGTTTTTTTATTTAAAAAACCAAGCACAAAACAGCTTCTATTTAAACTTCTTTTGAAATTCCCTCTGATAAAAACAGTATCCACAGAAGCAGCGCTGATGCGCTTCGGGCGTACTGCTTCGGTGCTTCTTTCTGGAGGGCTTCCCATCACAAGCGCCCTTTCTTTAGCGCGTAGCGTGATGGATCATCCTTTTTTAGAGCAGGGAATTGAAAGAGCAGAACAGAAAATTATCGAGGGAAAAGCCTTAAGTCAAGAGCTTAAAGCATCCCCCCATATTCCGCCGCTGGTGATTAGGATGCTTGCAATTGCCGAAGAAACAGGTAAAATGGCTCAAATGTTTCAAAATATCGCTGATATTTACGATGAGCAGTTGGAAAAAAACCTAGCGCAGATCACCACTTTTTTACAGCCCGTGATGTTGCTCATACTTGGTGCCATTGTGGGGATTGTGATCCTTTCTATTCTCCTTCCGCTCACAGATGTCAGCTCATTTATTTCAAACCAGTAGGATGCCTATGAAATCAAAAAAGAAAAAACCATTTACCCTTCTAGAGATCATGATCGTGATTTTGCTTATCGGTCTCATCGGTAGTGTGATCGGATATAATATGAAGGGCAGCTTAGATGAGGGCAGGGCCTTTAAATCAGAGCAGGCAGCAAGCCAAATCAAAGATATTTTGGAACTTGAGTTTGCCAAAAATGACCAGCTTACAGCGCAAGATGTGCAACAAGACCCAGAGAGACACCTTACGCGATCAGGCCTTGTGAAGGATGCCAAAAAACTCATTAAAGATGGATGGGGAAATCAATTTGAGATTTCCATTGATGATTCTAAAAATATTGTAGTAACATCGGCAGCATTGAAACATTACAAGGAAAAGAAAGAAACCATTGATGCAAAAAAATCAAAGAAGAAACAAGAGTAAACGTCCGTTTACTTTAATAGAGATCACACTCTGCCTTGTGCTGCTAGGGCTTATTTCAGGTGTGCTTGCCTGGCAGATCAAAGATATGATTAGTATCCACAGGTTCCAGAAACATATTGATCTTCTTCTTACCGATATGCGTAAGACACAGACTTTAGCGCTGACCTATCAGACCGATTTTGACATCAAAATTTTTAAAGAAAATGAGCGCTATTTTTATACTGTTTCTACTGATGAACCGATTAAGAATTTACCTCTCAAAAAACCTAAGCCTTTAGAAGGAGTGATTGGCCTTAATTTTAATAATGATGAACTCAATGTGCTCGATTTCCGTGTTTTTTCAAATGGACGGATTGAACCCTTAGGTGTGATTGGCTTTGTGCCCAAATCTTCAGAGGGGGGTATGGAGGGGCTTTGGATAGATTTAAGAACGCCTATCCAGATTAAATTATTACAACAGTTAAGGTAAAAATTGATGAAAATTACCAGTCCCGCCTTTAAACAGGGAGAGAAAATCCCGCAAAAATATACGTGCGAGGGGTTAAATTGGAATCCTCCTTTAAATATTTCCGATGTCCCAAAGCAAGCTAAAAGTCTTGTGCTGATTATCGATGATCCTGATGTGCCAAAAAGTCTGCGTCCTGATGGGTATTGGGTCCATTGGATTGTGTATGATATTCCTCCTGAGACAACAGGGATTAAAGAGCATACAGCGGCGCCCGGCACGACGGGTAAAGGGACTAATGGTCGTACAGCTTATATGGGGCCCTGTCCACCAGATCGTGAACATCGCTACTTCTTTAAACTCTTTGCTTTAGATGCATTTCTTGATCTTCCCAAAGGATTGGCAATCGATGAGATCCAACAAAAAATGGAGGGCCATGTCCTTGAGAAAGCGGAACTTATGGGAAGATATGAGCTCCAAAAGAAACAAGTGACTTGACAACTAA
>CAYSQP010000094.1:0-4187 GCA_964433285.1 uncultured bacterium
CAACGCAGATTGCTAAAATTTTATTTTTTATATTCTTGATCCTATTCATTGTGTCTCTGATCATTTCTTTGACACACACCGCGGCCGTATAGGGAAATAAAATTTCTCTTTTTTTTGCTCGTGCATTGCTCTAAAATACCCTGCTTATGGCTGGCTATTCTTCCTCGCGTAAGCAGGTTCTAGGCTTTTTTCAACTTGTGATGATTAATGTGATCGCAGTAGATAGCATCCGGACGCTGCCTTTTTCTGCTGTCTATGGATTTAGCCTGGTTTTTTTCTATCTGCTTGCCGCCCTTGCTTTTTTTATTCCAACAGCACTTGTCTCAGCAGAGCTTGGCACTGGTTGGCCAAACCGCGGCGGCATCTATGTGTGGGTGCGTGAGGCATTTGGTAAAAGAGCAAGCTTTGTGGTGATCTGGCTAAATTGGATCTACAATGTATTCTGGTACCCGACAATCATGGCGCTTATTGCAGGTACTTTTGCCTACTTTTTCGACCCGCAACTATCTAATAACCCTCTTTACATGTGTTTTTCTGTTTTAGTGTTATTTTGGGGAGCGACCTTGATTAATTGCTTGGGCATGAAAGCATCCAGCATCCTAAGTACTTTAGGTGCTCTTCTTGGCACCATTTTTCCTATGCTGCTTATCACTGTATTAGGAATCATTTGGCTAACGCAAGATAGGCCAATGCAGATTCAATTTAATTGGGACCATTTTTTTCCAAAGGGTTTCCAAATGAACAATCTTGCTTTTTTAACCACCGTACTCTTTGGCCTTTTAGGGCTTGAAATGACAGCAACTCACGCTGCTGAAATGCGCAATCCGACAAAAGATTACCCACGCTCACTGTGGGTTTCATGCATCATTATCCTTGCCACGATTGTATTTGCCTCACTTGCCCTTGCACTAGTTGTGCCTAGCGATCAGCTTAATTTAGCAACAGGGATCATGCAAGCCTTTAGCGTATTTACAACGACTTATAATTTACCTTGGCTCTTGCCACTGATTGCCGGTTTTATTGTCCTTGGTGGCTTAAGTGCAGTAGGCGCTTGGATTATTGGACCAACCAAAGGGCTCATGGTGGCCACAGAAGATGGGAGTTTGCCCTCTTTTCTTGGCTATACAAATAAACAGGGTGTGCCTGTAGCTATTTTGCTAGTGCAAGCTGTGATTGTTTCACTCCTCTGCCTACTTTTTATTCTGCTTCCTACCGTCAATAGTTCCTTCTGGCTGCTTTCGGTGATTACTGCTCAACTAGCACTTCTTGTTTACATCGCACTTTTTGCTGCTGCTATTAAATTGCATTACAGTAAACCTGACGTGCCACGTCATTTTCGCATTCCAGGGAAAAAATGGGGGATCTGGTCTGTCTGTTCTATTGGCATTCTCTGCTGTTTACTGGTTTTTCTTTTTGGATTTATTCCCACATCCCAAGTCACCTTTCAGAGCATTTTTTACTATGAGCTGACTCTCATTGGCGGTATTTTAGTTTGCTGCGCTATTCCACTCTTCCTTGTAAAAAAATCTTAAATTGTTACAGTGAATAAAATGCGCTACTGGCCACTTGTTTCTTTAATCTTGATCGCTGCTTTAGCAGCTTTTGCTTTGGCATATGGGCTTCATAAATCGATTTTCCAGTGGGCCCACTTCTTTATGGGCTTTTTCTTTTGCCAATTTGCCATGCTAAAATTGTTTCATCCTGCTACTTTTGCTGAAGGCTTTCAGATGTATGATCTGATTGCCAAAAAAGTTCCTCTCTACGCTTTTATCTACCCATTTATAGAGCTGTTTTTAGGCCTTGCTTATCTTTCTTTTTTTCAACCTACCCTGACTTACTTATTGACGTTCCTTGTGATGGCTATCAGCGCCTTTGCTGTTATCAAAGCATTAAAAAAAGGGCTTGATGTGCGTTGTGCCTGCATGGGAACGGTTTTAGATGTTCCACTTTCTACTGTGACACTCACAGAAGATATTGGCATGGGTCTAATGGCGCTTGCCATGCTCTTGGCTAGCCTATAGGCATCATTTTTTCTCTCTTCCGGAATGATTATAGTAAAATTGATACTCGGAAGGTTTTTTGATGTAATATTTTTGGTGGTACTCTTCGGCTGGATAAAATGTTTCTGCAGGGACAATATCCACTTTAACAGATTTTATTTTCAGCGCCTGTTTGGATTTTTCAGCAAGCTGCCTTTGCTTTTCGGTATAATAAAAAATCAGAGGCCGGTACTGAGAACCAATATCGCAAAATTGCCCATTACTTTGCGATGGATCAATCGACTGCCAATAAGCATCTAAAAGCTCTTCATAACTGATTTTCTTCGGATCATAAATAATCTGAATCGCTTCAACATGGCCTGTATGGCCACTACACACCTCTTCATAGGTAGGGAAAATTTTTTTCCCGCCTGTATACCCTACACTTGTGGAAATCACCCCTGGAAGTTTGTCAAAATCACTTTGTGTACACCAAAAGCATCCTCCTGCAAAAGTAGCCATCTCATTTTCATTTTTTGCCATTTTTCCTCTCTGCTTCTATACTACTGAAGAAGGCGGTACCTTGTCAAAAGGAGTGGCCCTTGAAATATGAACGTTTCGATGGAAAAAAACTGGTGTTATCGGAAGAGCAGTGGAAAAAGAGACTCACCCCTGAGCAATTCAAAATCCTAAGAAGTAAAGGGACCGAGATTGCCTGCCAAAATGCCTATTTCGATTGGAAAAAAGGGGGGCTTTATCTGTGTGCAGGCTGTGGACTGCCTTTATTCAAATCCGATGTCAAATATGATTCAGGCACAGGGTGGCCTAGTTTTTTTCAGCCCATCTATCCTGAAAATGTCAGCTATGAAGAGGATTATACATTGTTTACAAAAAGAACAGAGGTGCTATGCAGCCGTTGCGATGGCCATTTGGGCCATGTTTTTGATGATGGCCCGCCGCCTACTGGAAAACGTTTTTGCATCAATTCTGCCGCTTTAAAATTCATAAAAGAGTAGAGGTACCATGAAACGCATCCTATTTTTTCTGATTCTATTTTTCTGTTCCCTTGAAGCTTCTTCTTCCTGTGGCTTTAAATTTTTTAGTGGCAGCGCCAATGTTGATTTAGCAAAAAAAATCGCGGATAAACTAGGCGTGCAGCTGTCTTCCGCAACCATTGGCCGTTTTAACGATGGTGAAATCAAAATCCAAATTGAAGAGAGCATCCGCAATTGTGACGTGTACATTTTGCAATCTAGCTGCCCGACAAGTTCAGCCAGTGTCAATGATTCCATTATGGAACTTTACTTGCTCGTGCGCGCGATGAAAAGAGCGTCTGCACAAAGCGTGACTGCCATTGTGCCCTATTTTGGCTATGCCAGACAAGATCGGAAAATGAAAAGTAGGGTGCCTATTTCCGCTTCTGATATTGCTATGCTCTTTGAACTCGCTGGCATCGACCATGTGATTGCTGTCGATCTTCATTGCGGACAAATCCAAGGCTTTTTCCATAAAGCCTCCGTTGATAATCTCTATGCCGCTAAAATTTTTGTTCCCTATATTTTAAATAAAACCGATCTGCACAATCCTGTGATTGTCTCCCCCGATTCGGGAGGAGTAGAAAGAACCAAACAGTTTGCTGAAGCTTTAAGCGTTTATGGGATAAAAACACAGCTGGCGATGATTGTCAAACAGCGAAAAGAAGCAGGGATCATAGAAAAAATGGATCTTGTTGGCAATGTACAAGGGAGCGATGTCATTCTTGTTGATGACCTTTGCGATACTGCAGGAACCCTTGTCGCTGCGGCCTACGAACTTAAGCAAAAAGGGGCAAAAAGAGTCTTTGCTTGCATTACACATCCTGTATTTTCAGGCAGTGCTATGGTTAAAATCGCAAACTCTGCCATTGATGAACTTGTGATCACAGATACTATTCCTCTAAGAGAATCTCCACCGCCTAACATTAGACAGCTTTCGATTGCGCCTTTGCTGGCCGAAGCGATCGAGCGTGCTTACAACGGACAGTCAGTGTCCAATCTTTTTGTTTATGAATAGGGCTTTGTTGCATAATTGTTTAAAATCGGCTTGTGCCCGATTTTAAAGATAAAAAACAAAGAAAAAAAGGCATGAATAGACGTCGGGACTAGCGTCCCCGCGCCCTTTGAGCTATTCTGGCTTCGCCAAATCGATTCTCTCGCCTCGGGCCGTACC
>CAYSQP010000095.1:0-4167 GCA_964433285.1 uncultured bacterium
AAATGGCAATTTTCTTTTGTAGTAAAAATTTTTTCAGTGCAAAGCGTGCTTCTACCCTTTCTAAAGGCAAAAAGGGGTTAAAATCCCATAAAACCCTCCCTTCTTGTTCCTTAAGTGTTTCAAATAAAGGAGCGCTTTTCTTTTGGAGATAAGTTTGCAGTTCATGGGAAGTTTGGCCCAAGCGCGCTAGGTTACTTGCAACTTCTTTGCCAAACTGCTCACTCAAGCTTGGAAAAATATGCAGCCGCATATTGCCTCTTAAATAGCGCGCATCGAAATTGGTCTCATCCTGGATCGCATGTAATCCCCTTTTTTCTAACCAGGCTAAAAGCTGCTTTTTCGGGGTGCCCAATAGGGGCCTCCAAAGTGTGATCCCTTCATACTGGGAAATAAGGTTCATCGCTCCCAAAGAGGCAAGATGGGCCCCTTCAAAAATTCTTTTTAGCACCGTTTCTGCTTGATCATCGGCATGATGTGCTAGAATCAGTGCCTGGGCATTAAGCTTCTGATAGAGATCCTGGAAAAACAAGAGCCGCTCCTGGCGCGCTTTTAACTCTGACTTGATCGTTTCTTGACTTGTATGCAGGTGAAAAAATATTTCTAATTCTTGCGCCTTTCGCTCAAGCTGCGCAGCCTGCAAAGAGCTCTCTTTTCTCCACCCATGGTCCACATGGGCTGCATGGATCTCTAAAGGGAAAAAAGCGCGCATCTGACAAAGAAGATCCAAAAGCACTGTCGAGTCACTGCCCCCCGAGAATCCTAGCAAAAGAGGCCTGCCCGGTACAAAATGGTGCTCAAGAAACTGTTTAATCATGCGAATTAAACTGTCTTTCATTGTTTTATTTTTCTCACTCAATTACCCTTGATGGAAGATTTAAAGGTGGCTTTAATGCCTATTTTGTGGCGCTATTTACTCTATCATTTCTTCCAGGTTTTTAGTCTTTGTGTGTGCAGCTTCATTTCGATTCTGCTTGTAACCCGATTTCAAGATATTGCCCGCTTTGCCTCGACAGGTGCTGCTAAATCTTTTGTTTTCCTTTTTGTCTGCTACCAGATCCCTTCGATCCTCCCACTTGCAATTCCAATTTCCTGCTTGATTGCCTCTATGCTGCTTTTCCAAAGATTAAGTAAGTCCCATGAACTCACCGCCTTCCGCTGCTCTGGCCTGGGGCTTTTTACAATTGCTACTCCCCTTTTTGTGGCAGGCGCTGTTCTAGCGCTTTTAAATTTTACACTTGTCTCTGAAATCGCACCTCAGTGTCGTGCGCTTTCAAAAAGTTTAGCCTATGAGATGACAGCTGCCAACCCTCTTTCCCTGCTTCAAAAAGATACTCTTGTGAAACTCAAGAATACCTACTTTGACATGAAGGTTTTAAAATCGGGTAAATTCGCAAAAGACATCATTTTTATCATGCGCAATCTTTCTCATCAACGCCTAGGTCTTCTCACAGCTAAAGAACTTTCTTTAGATGGTGAATACTTATCAGGCAAAGCGGTTTCTTTTATCTCCTCTATCGATTCTAAAAAAGAGGAGAGTTTTGATCATCTTGTCATAGAAAATCAGGTAGAGATGCGAACAAAAACCTCAGAGCTGTCCCAATTTCTTCATCCAAACAACTGGAATTTTAATTTTGACTATTTGACTATCCCAATGATCCGTGCCAAAAAAATAGCAGAAAATGGCTCTAATGACCATATCCCTTATAAATCCTATCAAGAAATTGCCCGTCGCTTCACTTTAGCACTGGCTGCTTTCACATTCACTTTAATTGGGGTTACATTTGGGATTGAAATCGGAAGAAATAGAAGTAAAACAGCACTTTTTTGGGCGCTGGGCTTATCAGCTGCCTTTATGCTCTGCTTTGTCACTGCAAAATCGATGAAACATGCCACTTTATCCCCCCTTCTTTGTTATCTATTGCCCCATCCGTTTATCCTTCTACTTTGCATGCGTCGCTTTAAGAAAATAGCTGAGGGCAAAGGATGAACCTAAAAATCTGGCAGCGCTATTTTTTAAAAGAGTTTTTTAAGATTTTTTTCTTATTTCTTTTCTGCTTCTATTTTCTCTATATCGCTATCGATTATTGTCTGCACATTCAAGATTTTGTCCAGCACAAAGAGATTCAATTTTCAAAAATTTGCGCCTATTACCTATTCCAATTTGTCAAAAGGGCCGATCTTTTGCTGCCTTTGGCTCTCCTTATCTCTACGATTAAAGTTGTGTGTAGTTTCAACCAATGTTTAGAGCTCCTTGCCTTTCAGATTGGAGGCATTGAACTTAAAAAATTTATGCGTCCCCTTCTCTATGTAGCTCTCATGGCTTGCCTTTTCAACTTATGCCTAGAGCAATTTGCCCTCCCCCGCAGTCTAAATGCCATTGACAGATTCTATGACGCCCATTTAAGACATAACTACACAACACGCAAAGAGCCACTCCATGTGCTCCACTTAAACGACCATTCCAAACTTGTTTACCAATATTTTGATTCTTCTAAGCAAGCCTTTTTTGATGTGATCTGGATTAAAAATGCCAATGATATCTGGCGTATGAAATATTTAAATGCCGACCCACAGAATCCACTTGGGCAGTATGTGGATCATCTGGAGCGCAATGGCGATGGTTTTTTTGAAAAAAAAGAGTCGTCAAAGCAGGTTTTGTTAAAAGATTTAAAATGGCAGCGCGATATTCCTCGAAAAGGATTTGTCCCCTTTGAAAATCGCTGCCTTTTTGAACTTGCAAAACAGCTTTTGAATAGTAAACATCTAACGCACTATGAAATTGCGGAAATACAGACACAGCTTTTTTTCAAAATTGCCATGCCTTTTCTCTGCCTACTTGTTGTGATTGCCGTTGTTCCTGCGTGTCTCCGTTATTCTCGCAATAGCTCCCCTTTTTTCCTATATTCCATCGCTCTTTTTTCCTTTATTGCCTTTTATGCATTTATGGATGCCGCAGTGATCCTCGGAGAAAACCGCACCTTTTCACCTTTTTGGACGATTTTTTCTCCCTTTTTGGCCGGCTTTGGTTTTTTTGGGCTTAGGTTTATGAGGATTTAAATGCGCTGGAAAGGATTTTTTCTCTGTCACATTCTCTTAGCGCTTTTGATCCTCTCCTTTTTGACTCCTTGGAGTCGAAGTTTGTGGAATCAGCTAGATATTTTTATCTTTAAACTTTTCAATCACTCACTCCATAGCAGTGATCATTGGAAAACATTTTGGGCACTTGCCAACCACCGCTATGCCGATTGGGTAGAGGATATTTTTGTTTTGAGTTTTTATGCGATCTCCATTTTTAAAACAGATAAACTCCAAAGAATGAGGCGCACTTTCCAATTTATCTTTTGTGTTCTTTATATTGCGCTCACCATCATTTTGATCAATCGACTCTGTTTCCGCGATCTTTTAGCGCTGAGAAGATTTAGTCCAACGCTCTCTTTGGATAGCAGCGTCCGCTTATCAGAGGAGCTTCCTTGGCTTGATATTAAAGATGAAACAACCAAAAGTTTCCCTGGGGACCATGCCACATCTGCTCTTTTGTTTGCCTTGAGCTATGCTTTTATTTCAGGGAAAAGAGGGGGATCTATTGCCATCTGCTATGCTATTTTTCTTTGCTTGCCCAGGCTTTTTGCAGGGGCCCACTGGTTTTCAGATATTGCAGTCGGTGCAGGCAGCATCGTGCTTTTTTCCTTTGCATGGGGATTCTGCACACCACTGCAAGAAAAAATGACCCTTTTCATTGAAAACCTTTTCAAGAGACGGAAGATTCGGCAACAACACTAAATTTGCGCACAACACCTACAGGACATATGTTCCTTGCTGCAATACAAAAAATATTTAACGTCCGTTTCTCAAATCCGCCAGCCATAAAACCCTCCTCTTGCAAGCGGGAATAATATAAGTGGTACAGATTTTGCGACTGGTTAAGCGCACGCGCTGCAAAACAGCCTATAACAATTTCAATGAGCTTTGGAATCTCATATTTGCCTTTCCCTTTCTCCGCTATCAAAAGTCTATGTTCATCACGGGTCTTATTACTACTGCCCAAGGCGATATCTTTTCTAACCAAAACATAGCCAGGCTCTTCTACTTTGCAATCAGGCGGTATTCCTACCCATTGACTGCCATTTTTGGCTTTTTTGAATAACCGTCTAATACAATTTAAGTCCA
>CAYSQP010000096.1:0-4087 GCA_964433285.1 uncultured bacterium
TAGACCCCTTTTACCGGGCCATTTGGGGCGAACATGTGCATCATGGCTACTGGAAAACCGGAAAAGAAACAGTTGAAGTGGCCACCTTTCAGCTCACAGAGCTTGTCGCAGAGCAAGCTAAAATTTTTCCTGGCGCCCATGTCTGTGATGTAGGATGCGGCTATGGCGCTACTTCGCGCCTCCTTGCCTCGCATTGGGAGGCAAAGGTCACAGGCCTAACAATTTCTGAAAATCAGCTAGAATTTGCAAAACAAAAGAGCTCTAACGCTGAAAATCCCGCTTTTCTCCTCTGCGACTTCCTAGACAATAAGCTTCCCGAGCAAGCATTTGATGCTGTGATCTCCATTGAAAGCTCAGAACATATGGTAGACAAAGAAAAATTTTTCTTTGAAAGCTTTAGAATCCTGCGCTCAGGGGGCCATTTTGTGACCTGCGCTTGGCTCTCTGCAACAGATCCAAAACCTTGGGAAGAGCGCCTTATTTTAGAACCTATTTGCAGAGAAGGCAGACTTCCTAGCATGGGTTCTGTCCCTGATTATTTGCAGATGATGCAAAAGGCAGGGTTTCAGAATATCCAGTTTCAAGAGCTATCCTCTGCTGTAAAAAAAACCTGGTCAATCATCATTCGAAGAACAGTGAAAGCTTTTATTGCTGATTCCCATTTGCGCTCCTTTGTGCTCAATAAAGAAGCAAGCGAACGGATCTTTGCAAAGACCCTTTTCCGTCTCTGGGCTAGCTTTCTTTTTAAAAGCATGCGCTATGGCATCTTCACTGCGCAAAAACCATGATCATCACATTTTTAGGAACGCGCGGAGAAATTGAGCCTAAAAGCAGACGCCACCGCATGCACACTGCCGCTTTGATCTCCTACCGCGGCAAAAAAGTGATGATTGATTGCGGTACAAATTGGCTAGGTCGTTTTCAAAAATATCGTCCTCATTATATTGTCCTTACCCATGCTCATCCTGACCATGCGTGGGGTTTAAAAAAAGGCTCGCCTTGCCCTGTCTGGGCGTCCAAAGAAACATGGAAATTGATTCATTCTTACCCTATTGAAAAGAAAAAAAGACATCTTTTACGGCCAAGACATTTAACAAAAATAGGCGGCCTTCAATTTGAGATGTTTCCTGTGATCCATTCTCTTTTAGCTCCCGCTGCCGGCTTCCGCATTAGCGCAGGGAAAACAACAATTTTCTATGTCCCTGACGTCCTTTGGATTCCAGATTTACAAGACGCTTTTAAAAATATTGCCTTCTATGTGGGCGATGGCGCAACCATCCAGCGCTGCATGGTTCGAAAAGATAAAAAGACAGGCAAACTCTTTGGCCATGCCACGATCCGCCAACAACTGACCTGGTGCCGCAAGCAGCATGTGGCTAAAATGATTGTCACCCATTGCGGATCAGACATTGTGAAAGGTAAAAAAAAGGCGATCCTGAAAATCGAAAAACTTGCTAAACTACGTGGCGTCCAAGTAGATATTGCCTATGATGGGTTAAAACTAAAAATATGAATGCAATCACCTCTGAGCGTGTTGTCCAAATTGTGATTTTAGCCAATCAAACGCCACAAAGAAGAGATTGTAGGCAGCGGGTGCAGAATGCTTTTGCGCGTGCTGGAAATTATATAAGAGAAACCGATACCCGGATCCATCAATCGATTTTGGATCTTTATGAGCAGCATGAGTATTGCGGACTCATTGCAGCGACTCTTTATCTTCCTACTTTTGTAAGAGAAATGACAGGGGCATTGAGGGAAAGTAGAGAGATTCGGCTTTGTTTTGGTGTATCTACCGTGGTTTGGATGATATTTCCAACTTGGTGTTTGCTAGATCTACTTTATTACAAAAGCAGTTCAGATCGGATTGTTTTAGCAGATTGAAAAGAGCCATTTTCGCTCTTCCTTCGCTGGTATTACCACAGATCAGGTTTTTTAAGGGTTAAGTTTTAATTCTTTCTCAGCCGAAAAATATCAGCACCCCTGGCGAAAATGGCAAAAACAATTAGCGCATTTTTGCGCTGATGTATTTAATCACGCGGATAGCGGCAGCGATTCCGATGATTCCATATAGGATGGAAGTCAACGGAGAGCGATAGCCGAAAAATGCTTCAATGACGTTGAAATCAAAGGCAGCCATAATGCCTAAATTCAAGCCGCCAATAACAAGCAAAAGTTCTATAAGATGATCTAATTTCATTTGAGTCCTCCTCTTTAAATTCACATATAAGGAGGCTCTCTATTTTTAGTCAAATTTTTATTTTAACTAATCTGAATAGGGAGAATTTGCTATTATTTCTCTTATGAAGCAGCCGCTCATCATTATTTTACTTGGCCCTCCAGGTTCTGGCAAAGGAACGCAAGCTGATCTACTCAAGCAGCATTACCGTATTCCCCATATTTCCATTGGAGATATTTTGCGCGAACATGTGAAAAATAGCACTCCCTTAGGAAAAGAAGCCAAAGAGTACATGGACCAGGGCAAGCTTGTTCCCGATCCTCTTATTATTAAAATGACCTTTGCGCGCATTAAAGACCTAGACTGCAAAAAAGGCTATATTCTTGATGGATTTCCACGAACGATGATGCAAGCTACAGCCTTTAGGGACCATGTGGGCAAAAGTGGGAAAGTGATCGTTTTGAGCTTTAAAATCTCCGATGAAGCCATCATTGAGAGGCTCTCTAAGCGCCTCACTTGTGAAAAATGCCAGACTCCCTACCACCTTGTTTTATCTCCTCCCAAAAAAGACTCTATCTGTGATAAATGCGGCGGTAGACTGATCCAGAGAAGCGATGACCAAGAAGAGGTGATTAAAAAGAGGATTGTAACTTATAGAGCGCAGACAATGCCCTTAATCGATTTTTACAATAATCAGAAGACGCTCTATGTGCTAGACTGCAATAAACCCAAAGAAGAACTCTACAAAGAGATTTTGGTCCTGATCGATCAGGTTGATTCGGGACTTATTCCTACTTCTTAAATGTGCCCTTGCCCGATCTTCAATCTTTTTTCCCTTCTTTGCCTTCTGAAGCAGCAGGTTGAGCGATTCTAAATAAGGGATCTGTGCCTGCTAATATTTTCGCAAAAATTGTGTAGAATTCTGGAAGAGCGCCTGGTGGACAAGTTGGGCAAACCTCTATATGAACCCCACCTGTTTCATTCCAATGTCTTCTTCGATAAACTAACATCATCGCATCAAAAGAACTGCCCCCTGTTTCCCAACGTCCATTAGGCTCAAAAGCATAACGTTGAAAAATGGTAAACACAACTGACCGTCTGTTATTATTTGATTGAATTTTTATAGCAATTCCTGGTCGTCCCCAGTGCTGTTCTGTAAATCTCATGATAGGGGCAGATAAATCACTTGGTTTCAAATAATCGATATAATCAGAATCTGGATGAGCACTTAAATCCAAAACTGGGTATTGACCAATGGACAATGACTGTGTGCGAAAAACAGCATTTAACGTCTCTGGATATGAGCGTTCGATCTGTGCCCATTCCATTTTCTTTCGCAGACGTGCAAGAGCGCTATCTCTTTCATCTTTGTAAGTTTCATGTAAAAATTTACATGCAAAAGTAAAATTAACAATTGCTTTATTATCGCTTTTAAGTACTTGAACAGGATTTCCTGCTAGAAACTCCATTGTAAGATGCATCGCATCTATAGGTAATTTAGAAATATCTGTCTTTTTTAGTGGACTTGCCATAATTAACCTTTAAATTAAAAAATATTAATATATAAATTATACTTAAAAAATTAATTTATTTCAATACAATTGCAAATCTCTTATTTATAATAGCTTATGAAAAATACATAATTTACAAGATCCTGTCCATCCTGCCGGCCTTTAGCCGATCTTCTTTCATCTTGTATTCTGAAAAAAGTAAACAGGATGATAGGATCGCTAAAGCGGCAAGATATACAAGATTTATAAATACCCTTTTAAAAAAGGCGGTTTTATGCTTTTTAATGAGTTTATGAAAGCAATTTGGAGAGGTTACCTCAGTTTTGGTCTTATTAATATCCCTGTAAATCTTTACAGCGGCACCAAAGAAAAAGAGCTTAAATTCCACCTTTTGCATGAA
>CAYSQP010000097.1:0-4083 GCA_964433285.1 uncultured bacterium
ATGACCACCTGTGTGTAAGACAGGCGCTCTACCAACTGAGCTATGCGCCCAAAAACAAATTAGGTTATACTTTACTCTTTGACTCCATTTTCCTCAAGGAGTGTATGAACCTATCCTAATAAAATGAGAAACATGCTTTTTGAATCTTTTTCCATATCTTTTAGAACTGCTTCTTGCCCTACTTGTTTAAGTATGTGCTGCGAAGCAGTTCTAAAATCTATGAAAAAAAATCTCAAAAATCAAAGTTTTATTTTATTAGGATAGGTTCATATATGACGAATCTGATTTTATTTTTTTCTTTGCTTTTCTTGTGCAGCTGCTCGCCCAGTTCACTAGATGATTACCAAAAAGAGGGGCAGCTTTTTTGCCGTCATTTAGCTAAAGAGCTTGCAAATATCCATACACGCGAAGATCTTTTGAAAAATGAGCTTGTAATTAAAAAAAAGTTTGATGAGTTAGTCGAGCTGATCATTGAGGCGCGCCAGTACCAGATCAAGCATCCTGAAGATTATTTAGCAGTGGCCGAAGAAAATCCCTTTAGCGAGGAGCTGCTTTTCGAGCTGAAACGGATTTATAGTCAGATTGAAAGTGGGAGAGAGATTATGGAAAGGGCTCAAAAAGAGGCGCTGATCCGCCTCGACGGATTCGAAAAAAAACTCACCAAACAAAAAGAAAAACTGCGCTAATTAAAGGCGTTTTTGTGATGTTCGAAGAAGGTATGATGCGTAAGTTGATGTATTTGTAATGGAACCACTGTGATGTAACCTTCGGCAAGAAGATGCACATCGCTTTCCTTATGCTCCTCATGGTGGCTCCATTTCATCCCATGCCAGTAATAATGAAAATCGCCATCGGGATGGAGACGTTTTTCTGGACTTTCAATCCAAAAACCTAAACCTTGACGGGCAAGCTTCATCCCTTTGAATGTTTCTTTATCGGGAAAAGTCACATTAAGTACAGTGCCCTCTGAATGAGGCGCGTCAAGAAAATGGGAAACAATTTCACGGATATACTTTTCAGTCGGGGCATAATCAGGATCCATGAAATTTTCACAAGAAAAGGCAATCCCAAAAATGCCGCGTAGGGCGCCTTCAATCACGCCGCCCACAGTGCCGCTATAAAGTACATTGCGCCCTGCATTAGAACCGCGATTGATGCCCGAAACAATTAAGTCCGGTTTAAAGTTAATGATCATGCTTAAACCTAAGCGGATACAATCTGCTGGTGTTCCATCCACCTTCCATGCGGGACAATTTTTTTCCCAAGAAACAGTCTGGATTGTCAAAGGCAAATTCAATGTAAGCCCAAGACCGCAACCCGATTTTTGACTAGCTGGCGCTACAATGGCCAATTCTGCGATATCAGAGAGCGCACGCCATAGATGCTTAATCCCAGGAGCGTAGATGCCATCGTCGTTTGTAATTAAAATTTTTGGTTTTTTCATGTTTAAAATGTATCCGAGTATGATGATAATGCTTTTCTATCTTTTGTTACATATGAAACAATTAATATTAAAAGCAAGCTAATAAAAAATGCTGGAAGCAAAGGGGGCATATCCAAAGGAAAAAAATCTTTGATTAAAGGCCAAATAGAAGCGATGCCGCCGCCAGAGAGAATCCCTGCCCAGGCGCCATATTTATTAATTGCTTTTGAATATAAAGAGAGTAAAATAAGCGGTCCAAAAGAGGCGCCAAGGCCTGACCAAGCATAGAGAACAAGGGAATAAATCGTGCTGATATTGCCATAGGCAATGCCAAAGGCGATTAAAGAGACTAGGATCACTCCCATTCTAGTGGCCAGCAGCAGCTCTTTGGGGGAGGCTGATTTGCGGAACACTCTTTTGTATACATCTTCCGTTAAACTCGATGAAAGCACGAGAATCATCGAACTCATGGCATTGATTGAAGCAGCAAAAATGGCACAGAGGACAATGCCTACGATAAAAGGGGGAAAAGATTGGCTCACCATGCGGATAAAGACTTCAGTGCTTGGAAAAGTATAGCCCGATTTAAAAAAAGCAATCCCAACAAGACCCACTAAAGTGGCAGCTCCTAAAGAAAGCACCATCCATGTCATCCCAATCCATTTGGAAGTACTTATTTCAGACACATTTTTGATGCCCATAAATTTAGTGACGATATGGGGCTGGCCAAAATAGCCAAGGCCCCAACCCGCCGCTAAAAAGAGTAGTTGCAACAACGTATGGGAAGAATAATCAGGGATCAAAGAGGAAGTCAGACCTTTGGCTTGTATTGTATCAAAAACGGCTGTCCAGCCCCCTATCTTGGGAAGAAGATAGAGGGGCACAAAAAGAACCACACACATTAAAAAAAGTCCTTGAAAAAGATCGATCCAGGCCAGTGTCAAATATCCACCCGTAAACACATAAGGAACCACAATTAAAATCCCGACGATAACGCCAATGTGGAAATCGATGCCAAATAAAGTATTTAAAGTAAGCCCTGTAGCGACAAGGGCTGACGAGATATAAATGGTGTAAAAGACAAAGAGCATAATCGCTGTAAAAATGCGAATGAGTCCCGATGTGTCGGCGAGCCTATTTTCAAAATAGGAAGAGAACGTCAAGCTGTTATACTGTTCTGTGGCAGTGCGGATTTTAGGAGCGACAAGTTGCCAATTTAAAAACATGCAAAGAATCAGGCCAATACCGGTCCATGCTTGGTTTAAGCCCAATGTAAAAACCACTGCAGGATAGCCAAGAAAAAGCCAGCTGCTCATATCGCTGGCATGAGCGGCAAGTGCGGTTAACCAAACATTCATGGAGCGGTTGCCAATAATAAAGTCGGTGTCTGACTGTTTTTTGCGATAGGAGAGGACAGCGACACAGATGAGCACAGCAAAATAGAGGACAATGGCGCCAAGCTGTAAAAGAAGCTCGCTACTATCTGTTGTCACTTAAAAATCCTTATTTCAAGGCTTTATCAGAACCAAAATTCCTACTTGCTTGGGCCAGATTTTCCCTCGTATTAGGAAACATCTCTTCCATGTGCAAAAGCAGATCTTCAACTTTTCGCCGCATTGAGGTTTGCCCAACAGGACACTGACAAGTGATTCTGGCAAAACCATAATGATTGGCAAATTCTTTAATACCATGTTGCGAGATGTAAATCAAGGGGCGAATGATGGTGATTCCATAGTCATGCATCGCCACTTTTGGTAAATTCGCAGCAAATTCTGCTTTATGAAGCAAGTTCATAAGAAGAGTCTGGATACTATCATCGCGGTGATGCCCGAAGGCAATTGTGAATGCTCCTTTTTCTTTAGCCGCATTAAAAATCAATTTTCTTCTCTCCCTTGAACAAGAGTAACATTCCAAATTATCTTTTTTATGCTTAGAAACAAGAGTAATAAATTCAACGTCTAGCTCTTTACAAATGCCACTTAAGTAATTTTCATTTAAGCTAGCGCCGCAGGAAAATTCCCCACCTACATGGATGGCAACTAGGGGGATATTCGGTACTCCATTGCCTAAAATTGCCTTGAGTAGGAAAAGAAGCGTCAAGCTATCTTTGCCGCCGCTTAGAGCAATAGCCAGCTTGTCAACCCCTGTAAGCATTTCATATTCATAAAGGGCTTTGCGGCACATACTTTCCAGCTTGCGGCCGAGCCCAGTCCAAGGGGGTCTGGCAATGGGTAAAGAACTCTTTATCATAAAGGTTCGGATATTATATAATAGTGCCCCTCATAAAGGGAGGTATTTTTTAAAATGACAAAAGTAGGACGGAACGATCCTTGCCCTTGTGGTTCGGGGAAAAAGTTTAAAAAATGTTGTGAAGAGAGAATGTTGCGCAAGAAGTTTAGTGCCACCGTGCTCTCTACAGGCAAGCCAGAGCAAACCGTACAGGCTGCGACAAAAGTTTCGACCAATTTTTTCCAGAAAATCACAGTTCCGGCGCCTCAGCAGGCAGATCATCAGCCGCCTCATGACCATCCCGAACCTAGCAAGCCCATATAAAGGCATCTTGAGTTGAAACAACAACTACAGTATATTTGAGGCGCATTTTTTAATGCTGGCGTAGCTCAATTGGCAGAGCGCCCGACTTGTAATCGGATGGTTGAGGG
>CAYSQP010000098.1:0-3943 GCA_964433285.1 uncultured bacterium
AAAAGAAGGGCCCCAAAGTCCGGCAAAAGCGGTGGTTGTCATGTAAAAACAAAGAGCGGCAAGTGCATTGACCAACGTGACTTTATTGGAGAGGATCTGCTTCAAATGTTCTAAAACATGACTTTTAATATGGGCCGTTTCTTTTTCTACAGCACTGTCGCGCCGGTCGATTTTAAAAATAAAATAAACGATAACTCCAAGAATGATCCCAAAAATCCCAAATAGCGTAACACCTTCACGCCAACCGATTTTGTGGATCACCATCGCAAGTGGCCCTGTACCAGCTGATGCCCCCAACATCGCAACGGAGTTGGCAATCCCGATCAAAAAAGCTCTTTTTTTCACAGGGAACCAGTGTGAAGTGACATAGACCATGGCAATAAAAGCAAAAGCCGAGCTTGCACCAATTAAAAGACGTCCCATGCTGGCAACAAATAGGTGATGTGCAAACGCAAACAACAAAGCACCCGTTCCGCACGCAATGCAGGCAATACTGAGAATTTTTTTCACGCCATAGCGATCCATTAAAATCCCGACGGGAAGTTGCATGGGAGCATAGGCATAAAGATAAAAGGCGCTTAAAATTCCCACAGAAGATGCGGTGATATTAAAACTTTGCATTAGCTCTGGCACCATCACACTCGGTGAGACACGCAAGAGAAATTCATAGAAGTAATAAACAGCAGCTGCGCCCCAAAGCGTCCATTTCAAAAAAGAAGAACGAGTAGGCATAATAACAAAAATCCTACCATAGATTGCTAATTTTTAGACACCCTCTTAGGATAAGTTTATGAAGATAGCCATTATTGGATGTGGCGTGATGGGGACTGCTTTTGCACGCCAATTTGCAAAAAAAGAGAAGCTTTTTCTATGTGATCACAGTTTTAGACAGGCGCAGAGTCTGGCTAAAGAGTTAAATGCAAAAGCGTATAAAACAGTTCAAGAAGCTGCAGAAAATGCTGACCTTATATTTTTAGCGATCAAGCCTGCTGATCTGCCGCCTCTAATCAAAACATTAGGCGCTATTTTAACAAAAAAACAGCTTGTTGTTAGCATTTTAGCCGGAACAACACTTGAGACCTTAAAAAAGGGATTTTCCAAAAGCCCCATTTTGCGCATGATCCCTAATCTTGCGATCACTTGTCAAGCAGGTGTATTAGGTCTTGTTGAAGATCCTCTCATCACAGCAGCGCTAAGAAAAAAAATAGAACGGCTTTTCTCTGGGCTTGGCCTGATTGTTTGGCTTCCTGAAAGTAAAATTGATGCGCTGACCTCTTTTGCTGGTTCAGGCCCTGCTTTTATTTTTGTGCTTGTTGAAGCCATGATCGATAGTGGAGTGTTTTTGGGATTTTCTCATCAAGAAGCGAAAGAATTCGCCTTGAAGACTATTCAAGGTAGTATTGAACTTTTGCAAAAGACAGGGAAAACCCCCAGCGAACTGAAATGGCAAGTGACCTCACCAAAGGGAACTACAATTGCAGGTATTAAGGCGCTTGAAAAAGCAGGGTTTCGGAATGCTATTATTAGCGCCTTTGTAGCCGCCTATCAGCGCGCCAAAGAAATGCAAAAATAATTAATCTTCATAATTATTTTTAAAATTAGGCTTATGCCCAATTTTAAAAAAGAAAGAAAAAAGAAGGCGCTATCGATTTGGCGAAGCCAGAACAGCTCAAAGGGCGCGGGGACGCTAGTCCCGACGTCTATTTTTGCCTTTTTTTCTTTAAATTGGGCACAAGCCTGATTTTAAACAATTATGCAACAAAGCTATTCTCAGAAGAAATTTTTTTTTCTAGTTTTTTTCTACTTGCCGAAGCGAGGAGAGTAGCTGTGGGACGGCTTCTTGTAGATCAGCTTCATACCAAACATCTTCACTTCCTAGATAGTTAGGCTGCTTTAAATCAATGGCAATAATTCTTCCCGCCGGATTGTACTCTTTAAACTTGGCTAAAAATCCTCTATTATCTCGGCTAAGACCCAAACAGACCACAAAATCGATATCTTTGAGCATTTCAAGTCCTTTTAACTCCGACGTCACAGCGATAACATCAAACCCTGTTTTTTGATGCAAATGGTCCAAATTCTCAGTAAAAATTTTGATTTTTTTTAGGTTAGCAAGTTCAGAGAGCGCCTGGTGTGCTTTAGTGGGCTCAGAAGAAAAACAGTTGTGGTGGAAACTGGTGATTCTTTGTGAAAGTCCGCGTGGATTATGCACAGCTTTCCTTACCCAAGTCTCAAAATCCTTCTCTTTTTCAAAACCCAAAAGGGTATCCAATTCGCACATGGTCGGAATTCCTGCGGCCTTTGAAATACCAGCCCCTGTGTAAAAGATTGTTTTTTTATTTTTAAGAAGCCTAATCATCCTTCCAAGAGAAATTAGACGGAATGGTTTTGCATCGGCAAAAGCTCTTGGTTCTGTCAAAGTTGAAGAGTGGGCCCACTTCGCATGGTTGCAAGCTGCTTTGTTGACAGAGCCTGAGGGATAATGGAAAGAGTAAAAAAAGCCCTCTTCTGTCTTTTTAAAAAGCTGTTTTTCAGAATCAGTCAGTTGATCGGGCAGCTCTTGCGGGAAAAAGATCTCAAAGACCACTTCGTTGTCTTTGGTTTCAAAATGGAAGGCGCCTCTTTTTTTGTCCCACGTCAAACTGGCCGATTTTGGAATCGCTTCAATCTCTTTTTGCGAAAGAATAGCCGGTGGCTGGATCAGCTGTGCGCTTAAAGGGCCAAAGATAGCAGTTAAAAATAATAGAAAGCAGAACATGGTTTTTCCCTAAGTTTGATTAGATCAATTACAGATTACAGGAAATATTGAAAAAACTCTGCAAGAAAAAATTATTTTTCATGTTTGAGTGGTTTTTTCCAGCTTGGCTTTTGAAAAAATAATATGATAGATGGCCCTAGACAGATAATGACCATCCCAATCAAGAGAAAGCTCATATAAAAAGCAAAGCTGCCTGTTTTGATTTGCTCAGGGGGAAAAAATCCGATGAAAATTGTGAGAAGTGAAGCTAAAAACCCAAGCCCTGCGACGATCCAGATGCCCAATAATCCCCCGGGAATTTTATAGAGGCGCTCAACATTTGGGCTTTTGTAGCGCAATTTGATCGCAGAGGCAAATAGCAGTAAGTACATGATGAGATAGACTTGGGTCACCATCACACTTAAAATCCAATAAGCACTATTGACAGAAGGCATAAAAATAAAAAGAAGAGAAAGGAAAGAGACAATCAATGCTTGAATGAGCAGTAGATGGGTAGGCATTTCATGTCGATTGATCTTTCTAAACGTAGGGGGAAGATCGCCCATCTGCGCTGCAGCTAAAACACCCTTTACAGGTCCAACAACCCAGGTACTGATAGATCCTATAGCTCCAAGTAAAAGTAAAAAAGCCATGTAGGGAGTGAGTTTTGCAAAGCCATAATTTTGCACAATTGTAGAAAAGGCTTGCAGTGAACCTGATGTTAAGCTGATTTGGGCTTGTGGCACAACAATTGAGATGGCTAAAGAACCAAGAACATAAAAAGCAAAAATAATAAGCGCAGAGATAAAGATAGCTTTTGGATAATCTTTGTGAGGATGTTTCACATCTTTTACATGAACTGCTGACATTTCCATGCCAAGGAGCGCCAAAAGAAAGCCGGTAAAAATCACGAGTTGAGAAGGCGCTTCTAAATTGGGGAAAAAAGTCTGGGAATTAAAACTGATTTGAAGAGGCTGACCGCTTATAAACCAATCAAATCCGAGCATAATAATGATAAAGCCAGGTAGGATCGTGCCTAAAAGGACTCCTAGCATTGTGATCAAACTAGAGATCCGCATCCCCAGTAAATTCACAGCTGTTGTTGCCCAGAAAATAGAAAGAATCACACTTAAATTAAAGACTTTGTTGCTAGCAAGATCGGGATTAAATAGATAGGCAATGGCACCTGCCACAAAAGAAAGCGCT
>CAYSQP010000099.1:0-3936 GCA_964433285.1 uncultured bacterium
TACTAGGTACGGCCCGAGGCGAGAGAATCGATTTGGCAAAGCCAGAATAGCTCAAAGGGCTGCGGAAGACTTGACAAAGAGCCGGGGGCTCTTTGGATAGCTGAAGCAGTGGGACTTGCGAAGCAAAGTCCCGACTGTCTATTCACGCGTTTGTCTTATTTTCTATTTTATTCTTTTAGCCTTCTGTGCCTGTAGCTGCACTCACAGGCTGTGAGAAGAAAATGAGATCTTTCATGATGTTGATGGTTTCGGAGAGTTGCAGATCAGATTGACCGAAGGACTCTTTAGGTTCAATGGTCGCATCCTTTTTACTAATTTCATTGATAAGATTTTGGTAATTTTTATTCTGTTTAATTCGCGCATCGGAATTTTTTTTAAGATTGCTCATATAGGGCTGATAAAGTGCCATTATAGGTTGCAGATTGAACTTATAGAGCCTTAAGATCTCTTTTCGATGTATTGGTGGTACATCCGATAAATCATCTTCAAAATTGGCAGCAATCTGATCATTTTCAAGTGGGTACTTGGAAAATTTTTCTCCTATTTCAAGCTCGGAATAAATTCCAGGGACTATAATATCTGCCTGTACGCCTACAAGTTGAGGACTCTTTCCTGACACAGTATAATATCTTCCACGCGTCACTTTGTATTCGCCTTTGGGATTGACTTTTCCATAATTGCTTGCTTCTAAAGTGAATGTTTGAAAAGTGCCCTTTCCATAAGTGGTGGCATCTCCAACAACAAGTGCACGTCCATAATCTTGCAATGTTTGTGCGACGATTTCAGCCGCTGATGCACTGGTTTTGTTTGTTAAAATAAGAAGCGGCCCATCCCATACAACTCTTCCATCTGTATTGCGCAAATGGAGTACTTTACCTGTATTATCTTTGACCGAAACCACAATGCCTTTTTTGATAAAAAGGCTGCTTACAGACACAGCTTGCGGTAAAAGGCCCCCTCCATTATTGCGCAAATCCAAAATAATTCCTTTTAAATGATGCTCATTTTTGAGCTTTAATATCGCCTCTTGAAGATCATTAGCTGAGCTACTATTGGAATCTTGATAGAAAGAAAAAAGGTGCAAAATACCAATGATCCCATCGCCAAAAGGCTCATAAAATGTCTCAAGGCGCGACTCTTTTAAAATCACTTCTCCGCGCACAATATCTACATTCAGTTTTTCTTCTTTTTTTTGCCCATTTTCCTCTATTTCCCGCAAAATGGTTAAAAGGACACTAGAGCCTTGAGGCCCTCTTATAAGCTCTACCGCTTCAGTGATTTCCATTCCAACTACCGGTTCATTGTTGACAGCAATAATCCTGTCGCCTGCTTTTAATTTGTTCCCCCGGCTTGCAGGGGAATCATCTAGAAGCCGGACAATGGTAAATCCATTTAAATCGTCGCGTAATTGAGCCCCAATACCAAATAGTTTTTGCTGAACTTGGATCATAAACTGGTTGGCTTCAGAAGGGGTAAAATAGATGGTCTGAGAATCTAATGCGCAACTCAAAGCTTTTAGAACATAAGATAAAGCAAGCTGTTCCCGTTCTTTATGCGATTTTCCGATGAGTTCCTCTTCTCTAATCAGGCGCCTTTTTTCCAATTTTTTAATAAATTGACCTTTAACCTCTTCATTGAATTTTTCTGCCACTTCGTATTGAAGTGCTTTAAGCCACGAAATGCGCTGTTTTAGCTCTTCTTTGGAAGAAGCCCATTTTAAGTCTTTAAACTCCTTTACTGAGGAGTTTTTGGTAAAAGGGGCAGCAAGCTCCTTTTCAATTTCTCTATGTCGCTCGATCGCTGGTAAAATGGCCTCATGCAGTTCTAAAAAGATGGAAAAATTCTCTTTTTTTATTTCGGAAAGGGCTCTTTTCAAAAGATCGTCGCTTGGATTTGTCCACTTAACTACCTCATTTTCAAGGAGATAAGTCTTTATTGGGTCAAGTTCTTCAAGGTAATTATCAAAGAGTCGTTTCATAAGTTCTGGGGTAAGCTGCTGGTAAGAAACGTGAGCTTTTAAAATCTCATCGATTTTAACGCGGGCATCCTTGGGGGTAAGCTCAGGAGGTTTGGCTTGAAGATAGGGTAAAAAAATGAGAAAAAAGAAAAAAATAAAACGATACATAATTAAAATTAGTTTTTTAAAACCTTCTTTTTTCAATATATCGTAGCGCCTTCTTTCAAGATATTAAAAAATGTTTTTGCCAAATATTAGGAATTATATTTTAACTTAACATATTGAATATCAATAGGTTATAAAATAGGATAGATTTTTTTTGTAGGATACGGTAAAATTGAAGGCGTTATTAACTCAATTGAATTTAAATTAAGAGGTTGATTTGATTTCAATTTTATGAGATAATTAGTGTTCTTAAGTTGAAGAATAATAATTAATCTTGAAAGCGCAAAATTGTTTAATTTTTACGCTTTCCTGAGAGAAGCAAAAAGCTTTCTCAATAACAAAAGTTAGACTTGGAGGAATAAAATGTTGGACGAAGAAAATAAACAGTCAAGTGGTAGCGATCACTTTGCATCTTATGCAAAACCTACCAAGCGACTTGTGTCCATTACAGAAGCTGCCAAAATCAATAATGTCACAAGGCAAGCAATTTATGTAGCAATTAAGCAAAATAAATTAAAAGCTTCTAAAGACACAACACGTTGGACAATTGATCTCGATGATCTCGAAACTTACCGTCGTCAAAAATATTCGCGGACTAAGTCCATGTATAATGGCGAGCTTCTTTTTGATAACAAAAAGGGTTTCCATTCAGTAAACCAAGTAGCAAAACTGCTTGGAGTGCCTGCACAAAAGATCTACTATGCAACGCGCATCGGTCTTTTAAAAGCTTCTCGTAAAGGAGCTGCATGGGTTGTCCATAATGACGACATCAAACTATACCAAGAAAATTATCTCTCTCGAAAAGCTGCAAATTCCCAAGTAATGTAATAAGGGAATTTTCTTTTTGAGATTTTTTTTTCTTAGTTTATAATCACCTGTTAGCTATGTGCTTCAGGTGATTTTTTTATGTGGAATTTATCTTCAATTTTTACGTCTAATGATTCTTTTGAGCAGCAAATTCAAAAAATTGGCCATTCTTTAAGAGCGATCCAATTTAAATCGGTTTTAAAACCAGATATTCTTCTTTTTCAGGACTTAGGCAAGGAGTTGCAAGAGGCAGATTCATATGTTTCCTGCCTATGCGCTCAAAATACGGCTGATGTGCAGGCTATGCAACACCAATCTAACCTTTCCGCATTGAGGGCCGCCTATCACAATCTATCGCTTGTTTTAGGGGAGAAATTGAAGAACTTAGATGAAGCTGCTTTCAAAACGCTGCTTTATGATCCTGATCTAAAGCAGATTTCTTTCTATTTAAAACAGCTGCGCGCGCTTGCAAGGAAAAAGTTGGACTTTCAAAAGGAAAAAATCATCAACGAACTCGCCTCGTTTGGGTATCATGGGTTTGAAGATATTTATCGCAGTTTTGTCGGCAAGATGCGCATTTCGATAAAAGGAAAGTCCTATTCTGCAGGGCAGGCAGAAAACCTTTTAAATCATGAAGATAAAGAGGTGAGGAATGACGTTTTTAAAATATGGTCGGAAAGTTGGGCAAAAGAGTCTGATTTTTTAGCGCAAATTTTAAATCATATCGCCGGCTTTAGATTGAAGGTTTACGAAGAAAGAGGGTGGGATGAGCTGCTTTTTGAGCCTCTTCATGGATGCCACATGGATAAAAAAACTCTGGATACGATGTGGGCTGTAGTCGAGAAAAACAAGCCGCTTTTTTTGCAATATCTGAAAAAAAAGGCTGCTCTTTTAGGAGTGGAGAAACTTTCCTGGGCGGATCTAAATGCGCCTCTTAAAATGGCTAAGCCAAAAGAGCTTTCCTATGACGAGGCAAAAGCTTTTATTTTGTGCCATTTTGAGAACTA
>CAYSQP010000100.1:0-3921 GCA_964433285.1 uncultured bacterium
GCTCTTTGGATAGCTGAAGCAGTGGGACTTGCGAAGCAAAGTCCCGACTGTCTATAGCGCCTTCCTTCTTCTTTTTAATTAGAATTACGCAATAAAGCTGTAGGGATACAAGCCTGGAAAGAGAAATTGTAGCCTTTCTGATTTACAAATCCCTGTTCCAAAACATAATAAAGCAAATAAAACAGGATACTGGCTAATGCCAGGAACAAAGTGACAAGTTGAATATGGGGAAATGTCACAAGCAAGAAAGCATATCCAATGGTAGAGAGTAGAATTGAAATCAATCCAATGGTATGCGTAAGAAGCTTTTTGCGTGTTTGGATATCAACGCATTTTGTAATGGCAGCAAGATCCTCTATTTTATCAGAATCAATGAGTTTTTTGATCTCCAGTGCTGCAGGCATAGACACTCTGCGGACTAAATTCTGAAACTTATGTTCAGCCCGCTTAGGATTTAAAGAAAAAAAATGGGCTTTTAATAAAGCTTGGTTATCTCTTAGGTCTTCTGCTTGCTCTGAAAATTTTAAACTTAGACGTAAAGAGATCCCTCGATAGAGATTGAAAATTTCATAGGAAAGTTCAAAAAAACTTAAAAAAAGACCGACAATGGCATAAGGCAAAAGTAGCATTTTAAAGGCTGAGGGAAGTCCCGGAATAAGATCTTTTTCAAGCCATACTCCTAAGTAAATCAGCGCACGAAAACCGGCAGATGTCCCAGCAATTAAAAGATCCAGCGAACTTGCCAATTTTCCTGTTTCATCAATGAGCGCTTCTTTATCCTGTAAAAAATAGGCACGCGATGCACTTGCTGCTGCGCATGCAGCATTGATAGGCGCTTTGGCCCTATCGCTAAAACTAGGAGGATTAGAATTAAAATTATTTATTGCTAATGCCATAATTATGGTATCTATTATATTATAAATTTTGATTGACCACAATATGATAAAATTTATTTTAATTTTAATCGGGGCATTAGCGCCTCTTTTAGGTGCAGGGCAGGTTTCCCAGAGGGCCTCCCAGGGCTCTAAAACGGATTTAATTGAAGCTAAGGATTATGGCCATCTTTTAGGAATGGCCGGATTTAGCGATGCGCTTTTGAAGCTCCATTTTAAGCTTTATCAAGGGTATGTTAAAAACAGCAATGAGCTGCTTTTACTGCTGAAAAACCTCTCTTTGTCTGACCAGACCCAATTTGGCGCTTTAAAAAGGCGACTTGGCTGGGAATTAAATGGCGTGATTCTGCATGAACTCTATTTTGGAAATTTAAATGGGAAAACGATATTGCCGAATAGTGATCCTTTGGCAGTAGCGCTCACTAAAGATTTTGGCTCGATGGATGCTTGGAAAAAAGATTTTATTGCAACGGGGATGATGCGTGGGATTGGCTGGGCAATTCTTTACCTGGATCCGCTGACCAAAAAGCTCATAAATATCTGGATCAATGAACATGACCTAGGCCATTTAGCAGGGGGAACGCCCATTTTGGTGATGGATGTGTTTGAGCATGCCTATATGCCGCAATATGGCCTAGACCGAGACAAATACATTGCTGCTTTTTTTCAAAATATCGATTGGAACATTGTTTCCAAACGATTTACCAATGTTTCTTCAAGTTTAACAGTAAAAAAATAAGAGTGACCAAGCTGATTAGCCCCATGATAGCAGGGGGAAAGAGCTTGAGTGTTGCAATGTAGCGATAGGTAAAGAGGGCTAAAAGGCAAGCTGTAAGCATGAGAGCTCCATAGATGCCTAGTTTCATCCCTTTAAAAAGAGCCCATGAAGAGAGAAGTAAAAGCAGGCCGAAAATGATCCCTGTCCAGAGGGAGATGCGGCTTTGGGCTTTTATATGGCCCATCACTCCGCCAACTAAGATCAAAAAGCCGTAAATAAGTGTGATCCACGCTGCGAAAACCATACTGTTCAAACTCCTAAATCATTTAAAATAGAACAGTATGAAGACTCAAATTTTTTCTGAGAAGCAAATTCAAGAAGCGGCTGTCCTTTTAAAAAAAGGGGAAATTGTGGCTTTCCCTACAGAAACTGTGTATGGGTTAGGAGGCTGCTTATTTGATCGTGATGCGATTGAAAAAATTTACGTTGCAAAGGGCAGGCCAAAAGCCAAGCCGCTTTCTGCCCATATTGCTTCTCTTGATCAGGTCCTTTTGCTTGCGGAAGATATCCCTGAAGCATTTTATCGGTTAGCAAAGCGATTTTTTCCTGGGCCGCTTACTCTGATTTTGAAAAAGAAAGCCTCTATACCAGATTTTGTAACTGGTTTTACAGAGACAATCGGCATCCGATTTCCTAACCATCCTGTAGCGCTTTCACTCATTAAAGCAGCGGGTATGCCACTTGCTGCCCCTTCGGCCAATATTTCAGGAAGGCCAAGTCCTATTTCTGCAGAACAGGTATTACAGGATCTTGATGGAAAGATTGCAGCTATTGTAGACGGAGGGGCTTGTCCTCTGGGGGTTGATTCAACAATTTTTGATCTTGTTTCTTTTAAAATTTTGCGCCAAGGTAAGATTAGTCAAGCAGAGATTGAGTCTGTATGCGGGCAGTTGTTTTAGAATCTTTAGGAGATACTACTGACTTCAAACTGAAAGAGGTCACTAAGCCCGCGCCCAATCGCAATGAAGTCAGAATCCGGATTAAAGCGATTGGGTTTAATCCAGTTGATGCAAAAATGCGCTCCGGTGCTTATCCACTAAAACCTCCTGTTATTTTAGGCGCCGATTGCAGTGGAATCATCGATGCTGTTGGGGAAGATTTCCACGAATTTTCTGTGGGGGATGAGGTCATGGCCATTGTCTTTGGCCAAAGCTCTAATGGAACCTATGCGGAATATGTATGCGTCCCGCGCTCTTTTGTTGTCCATAAGCCAAAAAACTTAAGCTTTGAGCAGGCTGCGACAGTCCCCCTTGTCTCTTTAACGGCCTACCGTGCTTTAATCTGGACAGGTGCTTTGCAAGAAGGAAAAGCGGCTTTTATTGCCGGGGGGACAGGTGCTGTCGGAGGAATAGCTCTGCAGCTAGCCCATATTTATAAAGCAGGCCCTATTTTTACAACTTCCGGTGATAAGGAAGGGGATCAATTACTAAAAGAGCGTTACGATATCCCAAAAAACCAGATTCTTCACTATAAGGGGCTTGATGTTCCGCAGATGAAAGAGCATCTATTTAAAATGAATCGAGGGGAGCTGATCCCGGCGGCTTTTGATTTAGTGGGTGGGAAGATGAAAGAGCTCTGTTTTGCAATTGCTGATTATAGCGGGCATATTGCCTCGATTTTGCCAGAAACAAAAGGCTTTCCTATTGAGCTTTGGGCGCGCAATGAAAGTGTTGCCTTTGCTAAAAGTTTATCTGTCCATTTTATTTTTATTGGGGCTGAAGCATTTACAGGCCCGCCTAAATCTTGGAATATCTACAGACAGCACCTATCTTACTTGGCTAAACTAATCGAAAGTGAGAAACTTCGCATTTTCGAACCAGAAATCATCGGACCTCTTTTAGCAGAGTCTGTCGTCGCTGCGCATCAAAAAATGGAAAGCGGCCATGCCAGGCAAAAACTGGCCATGACAGTTGAATAAATCTAGGTTTTAATCTTTATAGACGATAACCTTTCTCTTGTTGAGGAGAGAAAATATGGCAGAATGGAGTACAACAATGTATATACTAATTTTAATTTTTGCAGTCATCGCGATTAGCCTTTTTATGGTGGTAGGCAGGCTTGTCGGCCTTTGGTTCCAAGCCTTTGTTTCCGGAACCCCCATTTCTCTTTTTAATATCATTGGTATGAGCCTGCGCAAAATTCCTCCACGCGCCATTGTCAATGCGCGTATTAATACGTTCAAGGCAGGTTTCAGCCGAAGTTTCTAAAATAACAAAACTATCAGGTAACATTTTCATAATACCTTGACAT
>CAYSQP010000101.1:0-3838 GCA_964433285.1 uncultured bacterium
TGCAAACAGCGGCCGTTGGGGTGATGGGAATCGACCAGTGGTGGATCACCTCATACCGTTGCCATGCGCTTGCTCTTCTTGTAGGGGCTACACCGAATGAGTTGATGGCCGAACTATTAGGAAGAGCAACCGGGAATGCAAAAGGGCGTGGCGGTTCGATGCATTTTTTTACCGAGACGATGCTGGGAGGTTTTGGGATTGTAGGCGGACAGATACCGATTGCAACAGGTGCGGCTTTTACTGTGAATTATCTGAAAAATGTCTCTGGGATTGAAGGGATTAAAAAAATGGATGTTGCCATCTGTTTTTTTGGCGATGGTGCAGTGGCACAAGGGGCATTTCATGAGTCATTGAATTTAGCTGCTCTATGGGATCTTCCTTGTATTTATGTGATTGAAAATAATGAATGGGGGATGGGAACCCGTGTGGATCGCGCCATTTCAGTAGAGCCAATTGCAGAGATCAAAGCGCCCAGCTATGGGATGAAAGGATATACTTTTGATGGCATGGATTTTTTTAACTGTTATGCAGGGTTCCAGCACGTTTTTAACGAGGTGAAAAAAGAGGCACGTCCTGTGCTTATCGAAGTGATGACAGAGAGATTCCGGGGCCATTCCATTTCTGATCCTGCACTTTATAGAAGTAAAGAGGATCTTAAAAAATGCATGGAAAGAGACCCTCTTATTATCATGTTAAAAGTGCTTAGCTCTGCGGGAATTATCGATGAGGAAAAATACCATCAGTATGACAAGGAACAAAAAGAGATTGTGATGAGTGCTTTAAAATTTGCCGAAGAGAGCCCATGGCCTGATCCATTAACTTTAGAAGAAGATGTTTTTGCCCCATGAGTACACAAATTGTTGAGATACGAGAAGCGATTCGCCAAGCCCTTGATGAAGAGATGAAACGGGACAGCCGTGTTTTTATCATGGGAGAAGAGGTGGCAGAATACAATGGCGCTTATAAAGTGACTAAAGGAATGCTCGATAAGTGGGGAGC
Organism: uncultured bacterium; assembly: GCA_964433285.1. Taxonomy (GTDB): domain Bacteria; phylum Chlamydiota; class Chlamydiia; order Chlamydiales; family Rhabdochlamydiaceae; genus DATIJP01. The sequence continues at coordinate 1,000 of CAYSQP010000101.1, forward strand.
GCATCGTGTGGTCGATACACCTATTTCAGAGCTTGGTTTTGCAGGCCTTGCAATCGGCGCTGCCATGTGCGGATTGCGCCCTGTTGTAGAATTTATGAGCTTTAATTTTTCTTTTGTTGGTTGTGATCAGATCATTTCTAACGCAATTAAAATGTATTACATGTCAGGAAATCGTTTTTCTGTCCCGATTGTGTTTCGCGGTCCTAATGGAGCTGCTGCCCAAGTCTCTTCCCAACACTCTCATTGTGTTGAGTCAATCTATGGCAATTTCCCAGGGCTTTTAATTGTAGCGCCTAGCAATGCTTATGATGCTAAAGGACTGCTTAAATCTGCCATTCGCAATAATAATCCAGTGCTGTACTTAGAAAATGAGCTTTCCTATGGCGATAAAATGGAAATCCCCACAGAAGAGTATTTAGTTCCTATCGGAAAAGCACGCATTGTGAAAGAAGGTAAGCATGTGACCTTAGTTTCGCATAGCCGCATGGTGCTGCTCTGTGATCTTGCTGTCAAAGAACTTGCAAAACAGGGAATTGATGTAGAACTGATCGATTTAAGGACCATTAAACCACTGGATATTACCACAGTTGCAGACTCTGTTCGGAAGACCCATGGTTGTGTTATTGTTGAGGAAGGCCATATTTTTGCAGGAATTGCGGCAGAAGTTGGGTTTGAAATCATGGAGCACTGTTTTGAGTTTTTAGATGCTCCCATTGTGCGTGTTTGCCAAAGAGAAACACCAATGCCTTATTCCAAAGAGCTAGAAAAGCAGACCATGCCGACAAAAGAGAAAATTATCGAGGCCATTTTACAAGTTTTGCAGTAGGAGATCATTATGCCAATGACACTAACGATGCCTAAATTATCCCCCACCATGGAAGAGGGGACGATTGTGAAATGGCGGATTAAAGAAGGGGACCATTTTAAAGTGGGCGATACTCTTTTTGAAGTGGCCACCGATAAGGCCACTGTTGAGCATAATGCCTTAGATGAAGGTTACCTGCGCAAAATTTTAGTTCCTGCGGGGGCATCAGCAGTTGTCAATCAGGCCATTGCTATTTTTACAGAGAAAGCAAATGAAAGTATCGAAGGTTATAAACCTGAAGGAATAGAAGTGGCTAAAAAAGAGGAGAAAAAAGAGGCAGTCGAAACTGCCCCTGCAGCAAAAGCTGTAGAGCCTGCTATCAAAGCAATGCCAGGGATGCAGCAGCCTGCCTTTGTGCCTGAGCCACCAGTTGCAAAGTATCAATTTCAAGGGCCGACAAATGCAATTCGTGGGATGGTGCCTGCATCGCCGCTTGCCCGCAAATTAGCGCAAGAAAAAGGAATTGATATTAATACTGTCAAGGGATCAGGTCCGCGCGGACGTGTGATGAGTCGCGATCTAGATTTAGGGCAGGCCGAAGCCGTTGTCACCTTTGGGCGTCATGAAGTTCCTGAGCTAGCGCCTGGAACATATGAAGAAGAGACACTTTCTCCTATGCGTAAAATTGTAGGACGGAGGCTGCAGGAGTCTAAAACATTTATTCCCCATTTTTATGTGACGCAAGAGATCAATGCAGAAAATCTTGCGGCTATCCGTGAGCAGCTAAAAGCGGTGGGAATTAAAGCAAGCATCAATGATTTAGTGGTCCGAGCGACCGCCCTTGCGCTTAGGGCCCATCCACATGTGAATAGTGGTTTTAACTCGGTTAATTCCACCATTGTTCGCTTTAAAACCATTGATATTTCCATTGCTGTGAGTTTGGAGGCGGGGCTGATCACACCGATTGTGCGCCATGCTGATTATAAAGATGTGGGGCAGATTTCATCTGAAGTGCGCCATCTTGCAGCACGCGCACGAGAAGGCAAACTGGCCAAAGAGGAATATACAGGGGGCTCGTTTACGATTTCTAACTTAGGGATGTATGGGATCTCCAATTTTATTGCGGTGATTAATCCACCGCAAGCGGCGATTTTGGCAGTTGGGGGGATTGAGGAAAAGCCAGTAGTGAAAAACCATCTTGTTGTGCCTGGCAAAGTGATGGCAATGACTCTGTCTGTAGATCATCGTGTGATTGATGGGGCAGATGCTGCTAAGTTTTTGAAGACTGTGCAGCAGTATCTTGAAAACCCTGCCATCCTACTCGTCTAAGGGAAAATACAATACAACCAGAGAGGCTTTAGAGACACAGAGTTAAGAGAGAGTTTTTATTTTTTTCGGGTTCGCTGCCCCGAAAAAAATAAACTTTTTCTCTCTCTTAACTCTGTGCCTCTGTGTCTCTGTGGTTGTCTCTCTTTTCTCTTACATCCATTTTTTGCGCTTGAAGATGTAAAAGCCAAGAACTGATGCAATGAGAATCACAGCCACAATGATTTCAAATGCATAAGCATGCTTCATTAGCGGAAGATCCACATTCATGCCATAGATGCTGGCAATCATCGTTGGAATATTAAGAATAATGGTGAGCGCCGTTAAAAGTTTAATGGTCTTGTGCAGGTTATTTGCAAACATGCTCTGATAGGAATCGCGCAAAGACCGGATACTTTTTAGCACAATATTGCAAAGCTCTTCAGACTGTTTCACTGAGTTGAGCAAATCCTCTAGAGATTCAAGTTCCTGCTCATTAAAGGGGGTATATTTAGTGATCCCATCAATGAGTGTGCGCATCGGGATTAAGCTTGAATAATACTGGTTTAAAATCTCTTCATGCTTAATCAGGACTGTGATGTCTTCACTATCCACATGGGCCATCTCTTTTTCAGCGCTTAAAATGTTGTAGCGCAAACGGCGGATCTGCCCTGTAAATTCTTGGTTGATCTTGAAAAGAAGCTGGATCAGCAGTTTTTTAGGCTCAAG
>CAYSQP010000102.1:0-3837 GCA_964433285.1 uncultured bacterium
AGGAGTGGGGAGTGAGCGCACGAGCAGCCGATGGCTTCAAGGCGCAAAGCAAAATCGATTTGGCACAGCGGATTGAAGCCCAATAGGGCTGCGGAAGACTTGACAAAGAGCCGGGGGCTCTTTGGATAGCTGAAGCAGTGGGAATTGCGAAGCAAAGTCCCGACTGTCTATGGCGCCTTCTTTCTTCTTCTTAAGAATAATTTGTTCAATCGGCACGAAATTTAAATGTGTAGTTTGCTAGTTGGTTGGTCTAAATAAAAGAGTTTTTGGGGGATTTTATAACCCGGCAATAGCTGTCTTAATTTAGTTTGTAAAAGCTCAAGCGTGATTGTTCTATTAGGATCATAAAGGTAAACCGCAGGGCGCATGCCAAATTCTTCATCATGGTGGGGTAGGACGGTGGCTTGTTGCACCTGGAAAAGAGCAAGAATTGCCTCTTCAATCTCCTCAGGCTGGATATTTTCACCACCTGAGATAAAAAGTCTATCTTTGCGGCCTAATAATTGGAGCGTTTGCTGGGGAGTCATCCGACCTCGATCCTTTGTATGAAACCAGCCATCTTGGAGCGGTGATACAATGGTTCCATCAGGGTTTAAATAACCTTCGAATATCGATTTGCCTCGAATAAGAATTTCCTCACCGTCTCCAATTTTGAGCTCTAGATGGTCAAGAAGTTTTCCATTAAGTGTGATGATCGATGAGGCCTCTGTCATTCCATAAGTGGTCAATAGATTTAAATCTGCAGCTTCTTGATAAAGAAGAGGCGGAATTGGCGCTCCCCCAAGCAAAATGCATTTGGGCTGGAAATGGGCTATTTTTTCTTTTAGAAGGCGGTAAAGCTGGGTTGGCACAAGAGAAAGATGGGTTACACGCCTTTCAAAATAATTGTCGGTAATCATCAGTGTAGCGCCTGCAAGAAAGGTGCGCAGCAAAAGTGCAATCCCACCGATATGAAATAAGGGTAAGCTGGCAAGGTAATAGTCATCAGGTTCAAGATGCAAATGGGAAATCGCATGTTCTGCGCTCACCAGATGATGGCGTAACCTGTGGCAGGCGATTTTGGGTGTCCCTGTAGAACCTGAAGTTAGGAGCATGGTAGAGAGTAAATTTTCATCGATTTCAGTTACTTTTTTGATGTGGGAGGGGTGAGGGGTGATCAAAGGTGCACTCAGCCTTTTTAATGTCTGTTCAATGGCAAGCTCTGGCAATCGGAAACTGATGGGACAGGCGATCATTTGCATCCGCCATGCAGCAAAGAAAAAACAGACTGTTTCTAAGTTGCTTAGCGCAATAAACGGAAGTTTGCTCTGCGGCGGCAAATTTAAAGAGCTAATATAACCACAATAGGCTTGAATGCATTCATTAAGCTGAAGATAGGAAAGGTTTTCAGATTGTGTAACAACGGCAAGTTTTTGCGGGGCACGCAAGCTCCAATCAAAAATTGGACATGGACGCATAGAGCTCTTTATTTAGCTGGATTGTCTCTGGGATCAGGAGCATGCCATTTTTAACAGTTAAAGGCTGATCCAAAAGATCGTGCTTTAAGAAAAAATAGGGGCCAAATCCTTGAGGTAAGGTAAGATTTAATCTTTTTGCAAGGCAGGCTAGGTGGAATACATTGATGCCCGTATCAAAGCAGCTGCTGAGGATGATTGGTTTTTCTAGCTCTGGGATTTGTTTGATGATCGTCGGTTTTACAATGGCCGCTTTCATGGGTAAGGAAAGGGAGATACCAGGCCTAATATCAATGGCAAATGGCAGGGGAAAGGAAGAGAGTTTATCGATCTCTTGCAAAGGGTCTTCGATGTAATCAAAATCCTCATAAGAGTATGAAGAAAAAAAACGAAGGACCTCTTTGGTTTTCCATTTTTGATTAAGATCGATTCTTAAATAGAATGAAGCTTTCAAAGCATCGATCACTTCTTTGGCATCAGAGGTAGAAAGAGAGCCGATTTTTAACTTCGCCGATTTAATGCCTAATTGGTGGGCTTTTTCTGCCTGACAATAGATCTCTTTTACTGAACCTTGAAAAAAAGCTGCCATCGGTAAGGAAAAGGCAGGTAGGGGGTCTTTGATTGCAAGCAGTGTGTTTTTTATGCTGAAGGCAACAGAAGGAAAAAGATCAAATGGTGCATTGTCACTATTTTTAAGCTGTTCAAAAGCCTCTTCAATACTTTCCTGGTTTAATAAAGGAAAAGGAGAGATTTCACCGAAAGCTTCCTTCCCTTCTTCATTTTTGAGTACAAAGATGATTCTCTTGCGGCCAACATCGACAAGCGCCCATTTACGCTCTACAATTTTCATATCATCCAGCCGAAGCAGAAAATAAGGGTATAAACCATTAAAAATTTTGCTGTTTTTCCTAAAACGGGATTGAGAAGTTGCTTCTCTTGGTTGCGCATGACCTCTTTGACTAAAAATAAGGCGGGCACTAAGGTAAAGCTGGCGAGCAAGACAAAAGGATGGTGCTGACTAAAAATAAGAGGCAAAAAGCAAGGAGTAAGAATAAAAAATGCAAAGAGTCCTTTGCCGAAGAAAGTTCCAAAGCGGACAACAACTGTTTTTTTGTTTGCATTCCTATCTTCTTGAACGTCACGGATATTATTGACCATCAAAATTGAAGAGGAGATTAGGCCACAAGAAAATCCTGCACATGTAGCTTCCAGTGAAAGTGCGCCCGCTTGAAGAAAATAGACAGAAGCCACCGCAACAGGTCCAAAAAAAATGAGGACAAATAGCTCGCCTAAACCCAAATAAGCAATCGAATAGGGACTAGCAGTATAAAAAATAGCGCACGCAATCGCAGCAGCAATAAGTAGGGCAAAAATAGCGCCGCCTGAAAAAACAAGAAAGCTGCCTACTAAACTAACAAAAATAAAATGGATCACAAGCAGCTTTTTCATGGCAGAGGCGCTCAACAAGCCGGCTTGCATCACACGCACAGGGCCTAGGCGCAAAGAAGTATCAGCCCCTTTTTTAAAATCGAAATAGTCATTAGCCAAATTAGTGCCCATTTGGATTCCAAGGGCAGTCAGCAACGTAAATAAAAAAATTAGTAGATCAAAGTGGCCTGCTTTTAAGGCAATTGCGGTTCCCATAAGAACAGGACAGATGCTAGCAACGAGCGTTTTGGGACGGATAGCAAGCAGTAAAACATGCAGAAAATTCATGGTCTTTTGGGAAATCTTGAAAAATCAGGAGGTGACTTTCTTAAAAATGCATCACGGCCTTCTTGCGCTTCTTCTGTCATGTAGTAAAGCAGGGTGGCATTGCCCGCAAGCTCTTGCAGACCAGCTTGGCCATCGCAATCGGCATTAAATGCTGCTTTTAAACAGCGCAATGCCATAGGAGAGTGTTGCAACATCTGCTCGCACCAACCAATGGTTGTTTCTTCAAGCTCCTCATAAGGAACGACACAGTTGACAAGCCCCATGTCCAATGCTTCTTGCGCACTATACTGGCCACACATATACCAGATTTCGCGTGCTCTTTTGTGCCCCACAATGCGGGCTAAATAGGCAGCCCCAAACCCGCCATCAAATGAACCTACTCTTGGGCCTACTTGACCAAAAACAGCATTTTCAGCGCAGATGGTTAAATCACACACGACATGGAGTACATGGCCGCCACCGATGGCATAGCCTGCCACCATAGCCACAACGGGTTTAGGGCAACTGCGGATCTGCTTTTGAAAATCGAGCACATTGAGCCGATCAATGCCTTTGCTATCTGTGTAACCGGCAGTCCCGCGCACTTTTTGATCGCCGCCTGCGCAAAACGCTTCTTTTCCTTCACCGGTAAGAATAATCACACCAATTTTTTCATCAAAGCGGGCAT
>CAYSQP010000103.1:0-3779 GCA_964433285.1 uncultured bacterium
TGCAAAAGATTCAACCTGTTTTTTCTTAAGCTGTTGATAGATGGTCTGTGTGGGAAAAATATCCTGTGGCGATAAGCTACCTTTTAAAGAGCCAACCTGATGATCCCCTGCAAAAGAATAAGGAAGAGGGGCAATAATGCGTGATAACTTGGGCTCTAAGATAAACCATTCATAGATCCCAGAGCGGGCACTTTCTAGTCCTGTATTGAGGCAGGTCACATGGGCCGCTGTTGTCGATGGAAATAAACTGAAGATTTTACTGGCAATCCCCTCTTTTGCAAAGCGGCTTAAAAAAGGGAATCGATCCTGATATTTTTCAAAAAAAGTCCACCCAAATCCATCTAAGAAAAGGAGAATGACTGAATCAAAACTTTTTTCTTTATCTCCCAAGGTATCTATGGGCAAACAGTCTGAAGAGCTGCCTGTCAACAGTTTTAAAATGGTGCCGGGCAATTTAGAAAAACAGTAGCTGTCATAGAGAGGTTTGCAAAATTCTTTTGAAAAAGAGGAGCGCTTGACTGCATCGATTGCTTTTTGGTTGATCATTGCCTAAAAAAAAACTAAACTAGTCCCCTTTTGAAGTTTATTTATGAGCGCAAAAATCGTTAAATTCCCACGCGGGCTGACTGTATTTACCCTGGCAATGATCAATGTGGCTGCAGTGGGCAGTGTCAAAAGCTGGCCCTTCATTGCAGAGTACGGATTTGCCGCCCTCTTTTACCTGATACTAACAGCACTGCTCTTTTTTTTTCCGGTTTCTTTAGTTTCTGCTGAACTTGCCACCGGTTGGCCTAAAAAAGGCGGTGTTTTTAGCTGGGTTAAAGAAGCGTTCGGTCACAAATGGGGCTTTTTAGCAATCTGGCTGCTCTGGATCGAGAATTTTGCTTGGTATCCGACGATTCTTTCTTTCATCTCCTCTGCAATTGCCTATATCATCGACCCAGCGCTTGCTGAAAATAAACTCTATACGCTTTCCTTTGTCCTGATCTCTTTTTGGGTCTGCACCTTTGTTAACCTCTTTGGCATGCGCGCCTCTGGCTGGATAAGTACCATTGGCGCTATTTTTGGAATGATCGTGCCAGGTCTTCTGATTATCTCTTTAGGACTGATCTGGTATTTTTCAGGCTCCCCCTTGCAGATCTCTTTTACAGCGGACTCTTTTCTGCCCCATTTTTCATTAGATCAGATGGTCTTTTTTACCGGCATTTTACTTGCCTTTTGCGGTATGGAAATGTCGGCTGTCCATGCCTTGGATGTGCGGCAGCCCCAAAAAGACTATCAAAGAGCTATTTTCTTATCTGCCGCAATTATTTTTGGGCTTACTCTTTTAGGCGTCTTATCGATTGCTGTCGTTGTTCCTAAAACAGATATCAGTCTTGTGGCAGGCGCCTTGCAAGCCATCACTACCTTTTTTCAAAAATACCAATTAGGCTCTCTTATTCCCTATATTGCGGCCTTGATTGCAATCGGTTCTGTCGGCTCTGTCAGTACCTGGATCATTGGCCCTTGCAAAGGGGTGCTTGCTGCTGCCGAAGAGGGAGATTTCCCCGCCTTTTTTAAAAAAACCAATGCCAAAGGCGTTCCTATTCCTCTGATTCTGGTGCAAGGCGTTGTTGTTTCCCTTCTATGCTTGATGTTTTTGCTGATGCCAACTGTCTCTTCTACCTTTTGGATTTTTACCGTTTTGGCAGCACAGCTCTATCTTATCATGTATATTTTGATGTTTGCCGCCGCCATCAAACTGCGCTATTCTAAACCGCAAACTCCCAGAGCCTATAAAATCCCTGGTGGTAACCTAGGCATGTGGATCACAGCCGGGCTTGGTATTTGCGGCTCTTCTTTTGCACTGATTATCGGTTATTTCCCACCCTCGCAGATCGCCACAGGAAGTCCTACTTTTTATACAAGTTTTTTAATCATTGGCTCACTTGTTGGATGCTTCCTCCCTCTTTTGATTGTGAGCCGCATGCGTAAATTGTGAACCTATGTCTTGGGAAAACGTTGCTAAATGGTATGACAAATCTGTGGGAGAAAAGGGCCATTACTACCATCAGAATTTAATTATTCCCAATCTTTTGCGTCTTTTAAAGCCGGATAAGACCACAAAACTTCTTGATTTGGGATGTGGGCAGGCTATTGTGGCGCGTGCTTTACCTAAAGAGTCCTACTATCTGGGGATTGATGCTTCAGAAACACTCATTAAAGCCGCCAAAAAAAGAACAACAAATGGCCATTTTTTAGTTAAAGATCTTACACACCCAATCAACCTTCCCCAAAAAGATTTTACCCATGCGCTTTTTCTTCTTTCTTTACAAAATATGTCCAATGGAAAGATTGCCCTTGAAAACAGCGCAGCCCATCTTAAAAAAGAAGGGAAACTCATTTTAGTGCTCAACCATCCCTGTTTTCGTATCCCGCGGCAATCTAGCTGGGGGATTGATGCACAAAAAAAATTACGCTATCGCCGCCTAGATCGCTATATGACTCCACTGGAAGTGCCTATCACTGCCCATCCAAGCGAAGAAAAGAGTGAAAAGACAATTTCATTCCACTATCCCCTTTCCACATATGTACAGTGGCTTTATGAAGCAGGTTTTTTCATTGAAACGATCGAAGAGTGGTGCTCGGATAAAGTAAGCACAGGCAAAGCTGCCAAAATGGAAAATTTTAGCCGTAAAGAATTCCCGCTTTTTTTAACCATTGTTGCACGATTAGTCGATTCTTAAAGTTAAGCATTTGCAGGCGCCCCCTGCTTTTAAATATTCATCCATATCGCAGGCATGAGTTTTAAGTCCTAATTTTTCTAAGGTAGCGCTAATCTTTGGGCATCCGCTCGGTAAAATAATATGCTTATCTAACACAACGGCGTTACAAGCAAACCGCTTGGCTTCATCTTCTACTACAGGAAAAAGTTCAATGGCTGCTTGCATCCTTTTTTGTGAATCTGGTGAAAAGGCATTAGGAAACCAGATTGCCTGCTTATCATTGAGCGGGCAAAAACAGGTATCGATATGATAAAAGTAAGGGTTAACAAGTTCACAGTACACAAGCTTATTTTGGTCAAAATAAGAGGTTTCTTCATAGAATTTGCGTTCGGTTCTAAACCCATATCCTACAAATAATTTGTCCCCCGCTGGAAGAGAGTCGCCAGCTCCTTCATAAAAATAACTGCTTTGGTCCCTACCTGGACGATTAACTACTTTAAAGCCTGCTTTTTCAAACCAATCATTAAAATAAGCCACTTCCCCTTGCCTTTCGATCACTTTGAAATGGGCAAGTATTATTTTGCCTTTATATAAAAGCCCCGCGTTGGCCGTAAAAGGCATATCAGGCAATCCCTTGGCTGGAGGGACAAGTGAAATTTTAGCGCCACAAGATTCTATTGTTTTGTACAGTTTTTCCCATTGTTCAACAGCTCTTTTAGAATTTGTTTTGCATCTAATATTCATCCAAGGGTTAATTTCGTACTCAATGTCAAAATAGTCAGGACGGCACATCAAAATACGCATAGAAATCTCCCTTTTCAAAATTTTTCTTTGGCGCGCTGCTCTTTCAAAAGCTGGGCCACATGCTTGCGCTTTTCGCGGCGGAATTCGGCTTCTCCAAAGCGGCGGATCTCATCTTTGCTCTCAGGGATTACATGGGGCACTTCGACCGGTTTTTTTGACTCATCTAAAGCAACAAAAGTAAAATAGGCAGAAAGAATATGCCTTTTTTCGCGCGTTTTATAGCTTTCAGCCACCACCTTAACCCCAATTTCCATCGATGTTTTCCAACTG
>CAYSQP010000104.1:0-3732 GCA_964433285.1 uncultured bacterium
AATAAAATTTTTGATGAAGAGCATCTTTTTGCCTTGCAGCAATCGCTGAAAGGAAAACACTGTTTTATGCTGGCATTAGAAAGCTCTGTCGGTATGTCCACAACACTTTTTCGCAGTATCCGCAACCTGTCCTATCGCAAAGCGGATCACAAACTCATCATTTTTGTGCGCGATCAGAATCCTGATGGAGAATTTGTTTCGCTTCTTTCCTCGCTTTCAGAGGTCGATTTTATCATTTTAAAGTGTGAAAGCTTAAAAAACCTGTGCGAAATCCTCCATCCAGTTGAAGCATTTACAATTGAAGAGAATAAACTCGTTCCCATTGAGCATGCAAAAGAAACTTTGCTACGTGTATGAATCCTATAGAAAGCCGCTCTTGTTTAGGCTGCCAATCATTTGAGTCTGCACGTAAAAAAAGAAAAATAGTCTTTGATCCGCCTACAAAGTATGACTTTCAGCTCATCTTCGATATGCGTCCAACAACAGGTCAGGCTGAAGCGCTAGCTCAAAAAGCAATCAGTAAAAATATTCCGACTGAGATCATTCCTATATATGATTTAAAAACAGTGCAAGAAAAATTCCATCTTATAAAACTCCTTACACATCGTTCTCGCGTGTACATTATTGCCCATGGACAAGCAGGCACCGATCGCGTAGAAGGAGAGTCATTAATTGGAAGAATCACAGCAAAATATACAAGCTTTGCAAAGCTTTTTTCTGATGAAGCCCCAGATCTAAAAAAAAGACCCGTAGATCATCGGCGCATCACAATTAGCCTTGTTGTTTGTTATGGAGCAACACGACTGACAAATGGCAAGGAAAGTTATGCATTTAAACTAAGCAATGCACTCTGTGTTGTAGGTATCGAAGCAAGAATCATCGCGCGCCACGGAATATCCAGTACATACATTATTGGAGACTCAGTGCGCAAAACAGTCAATAGAAAACACCATGAAAACGGAACCAAGTTCTCTTTTGTAACAACCCAAATAGGATATACAGAAGTAACACCTATCAAATATTATTAACGCTCTTCTTGTAATTTTTTAATGCGCACTTCAAGGGGTGGATGTGATGCTAAAAGAGAGAGGATTCCACCTTTTTTCGGTGTTGAAATTTTAAATGCTTGGAATGCGGGCTGCTCTGCTTTTTGATCCCTTTGGGTTTGTGTGTGGAGAAGCGATTTTAATGCGGAGATCATTTTTTCTTTGCCCGCCAGCTCAGCGCCTCCGCGATCAGCGCGGAATTCTCTAAAGCGGGAATACCAAGCAATAAGCACGGATCCTAAGAGCATAAACAAAATTTCAAATACAAAGACCATGGTCATGTAAATCGCATACGAGCTGCCGCTGCTTTGCCGCCTATCTTTAGCAAGACCGGAAACAATATAAGCAAGCACGCGCGCTAAAAACATCACAAAAGCATTTACAACGCCCTGCACAAGAGTCATTGTCACCATATCGCCATTGGCCACGTGTGTGATCTCATGGCCTAATATCCCTTCAATCTCGCCCTGATTCATTTTATTCATGAGGCCACGCGAAACAGCTACTAAAGAGCGCCTTTGTGTAGGGCCAGTTGCAAAAGCATTGACCTCAGGCGATTCATAGATACCCACTTGCGGCATGTCAGGAAGATGCGCTTTTCGCGAGAGCGCATAAACAGTGTTCAATAGATGGCGCAAGACGGGATCTTTTGTTTCCGGATCGATCAGCTTTACACCCATGAGCGTTTTTGCCATTACTCTAGATAAAGCAAGAGAGATAAGGGCACCTCCCATACCCCATACAAAGCAAAAGATAAGGAGTGATTCATAATCAAGACCCACTTGTGTTAAGTAAGGGCGTACATTGAAAATACTTAAGATCGCCGAAATGGCAAGTACGACCAAAAAGTTGATCGCTAAAAAAAGAAAAATTCTTTTTGCAAACGCCATAATCTCCTCATTATTAACAAGCTATTCTATCACATACTATTTTTATTTGCATATAAATCATTGCTCTGACATGTATCGAATTAAAAAGAGAGATACAAATGAAAGTTGCAGCAATTAAAAAATTTAAAAGAAATAAGTTTTCTAGTTCGCGCATTCATCCATTGCATCCTAATAGAAAAAAAGCCTCCTGCTATGTCCTCATCACCTGTGGCGAACCTAATGCAGAAGGGAAAATGGATGTGGAGATGACTTATGAAGGCGAGCCAGTTTTAGCAGCGTATCTTCTTGAAAATGCCCAGTCTATCCTCGATCATAAGATCAATTCGTAAATTCTGCTTTCTGTTATATTTTTTTTATGTCCTTAGAACTTCCTGATTTGAAGAAATGGTATGACGCGCATAAAAAAGAAATTTTTTCTCGATTTTTTACCTTTTTAAAATTTAGCAGTGTTGGAACCGATCCCGATTACACGCAGGAAACAAGAAAATGTGCAGAGTGGCTTGTCGAGTACTTAAAAAAGATTGGATTTGAGGCCGCACTGCATGAAACCTCTGTGCACCCAGTTGTATATGGGCAATATCTGCACGCGGGGAAGGATCGCCCGACACTTTTGATCTATCACCATTACGATGTCCAGCCGGTTGATCCGCTTGAACAGTGGCAATCAAAACCTTTTGATCCAACGATCAGAAATGGGCAAGTTTTTGCACGGGGAGCGCAGGATAATAAAGGCCAATGCTTTTACACGCTGACAGCACTAGAGGCTTTTTTTCAGCTGCGTAAGCAAGCCAAGGTCAACTTAAAAATATTGATTGAAGGAGAAGAAGAATCGGGGAGCGTAGGCACGAAACAATTTCTCCAAGAAAAAAAACAGCTTCTTACTGCCGATTATTTGCTTGTGATTGATTCCAGTATTCCCCATCCCAATGTGCCAGCGATTACGATGGGGTTGCGCGGCATTATGACAATGGAAATTGTACTCAAAAATAGTAGAAGCGATCTCCATTCTGGTACTCATGGCGGGATAGTATTAAATCCGAATCGAGCGCTCGTTCAGCTTTTAGCCAAGCTCTGGGATAAAGAGGGGAAAGTAGCCGTTCCCCATTTCTATGACGATGTCAAACAGTATTCTCAAACAGAACTTTCTAAATTTGAGATGAGTTTTGATCAAAAAGATTATGAAAAGCGGTTTGGCATTAAAGCTTATGCTGTTGAGCCCGGCTTTTCCCCAAGAGAAAGTAATTTTATCCGTCCTGTGCTTGAAATTAATGGGATCAGTGGCGGCTATACAGGGACAGGATTTAAAACTGTAATTCCTGCCGCAGCAATAGCTAAAATCTCTTGCCGTCTTGTTCCTAATCAAGAACCAAGTAAGATCCACAAATATATTTCTGATTTTCTGCGGCAAGAGGCGCCTAAAGGGATAGATTTAAAGATCAGTGATTTTCATGGCGCTAAAGCCTTTGGCAGTACATTTGATTCACCTATTGTAAAAATGGCGGCAAAAGCTTATGAGGAAGTGTTAGGTAAAAAATGCCGCTATTTGCTGATGGGCGGCTCTATTCCTATTGTAGGAGATTTAGCGCAGGCAAGTGGTGCAGCCGTTGTCGTGATGGGTTATGGACTTGATGATGATGAAATCCATGCACCCAATGAACATTTTGGATTAGACCGGTTTGAGCAAGGATTTTTGACAGTAGCGCGTATTTTAAACCATTTTCAACATGCTTAAAGGAATAAAAGAAAAAATCTTAAAGTCGTTTATTTTCTGGGGGAGCCTTGGCCCTGCTCTTTTA
>CAYSQP010000105.1:0-3698 GCA_964433285.1 uncultured bacterium
CCGAGTCCTGGAATTTCACCCAAAAAGGGCACTTTTTCTTGCGTATCCTGTGATGCTTTGCGGCGCAAGCCCCCTAAAATCACCGTCTCGCCATCGACAACGCGCACTTCATTTTCAATATGCCTCTTATCGACCAGTGGCCGCTCATCAGGATTGGGTTTGGTCGTATCAAAAGTGATATTGGTCTGCAATGTGACAAATCCCTTTTCTTCTTGAATATTTTCATCATCAGGAAGATGCACAATCGGGGTTAAGATAATCGTGATTCCAAATTGGGAGCGGGTGAATGATTTTTCAAAAGCAATCCCCTTATTAGTATCAATAGGTGCAGCGCCATTATTGATTGAAATTTCTTCTAGAATCGAAATCGTAGCAGGCGTCTGGTTCACCGTGATCACAGAAGGGGCTGCATTGAGCTGGATATCTTCTTGAGTAAGCAGAAAGCTGTAGGCAATATCAAACGCTGGGAAATGGTCAGATTTATTATGGCTAAAAAGAAAAGCCGTGACCCCTTGCCGCACACGATCAGCCAGTTTGTGAGGACCAAAAACAGGAGGCCCATCAAAACGCATCCCATTTTTTGAAGAGCCAATTTTCAGTAAATTCAGTCCAAAACTGGTATGATTATTGAGTTTTTTTTCAAAAAGCAGCACTTCGATCTGGACCATTTTCTTAGGAACATCGATTCTGCGTAAAAGCTCTTTGATCCGCGCAAGTGTATCACGGCGGATCACCATGAGCAGATTGCCCGTTTTGGGATCGGGGATAAAATGGTCAGAAACTTTGTTTGTCTCCTCATATTTTGCCGACACTTCAGGTTTAAATGTTTGAGGTGGAACTACTAAAGGGGGTGCAGAAGCATAGCCGTCAGGAGGATTAATCGATGAACGTGCTGTTACCGTTGTTTCCGTGTTTTCCCTCACATCGGGGGCTGCCACAATTAAAGAAAAATAGACCCGATCTAAAATTTTTGCAAGATCCACAGGGTCACTGTGTTTGCATGCGTAGAGAAACACTGTCATTTCAGCAGGATCTTGTAGCTGTTCTTCGGTCTCTTTGACGATTTTTTCAGCCCTTTCTACAATTTCTCTATTTCCAAGCAGAACAAGTGCATTACCTTGCGCAGGCGTCAAAATAGAGAGCCCTTCTGGATCCGCTTTTGCAAAAGGAGGTCTTCCTGTTTTTTCCATCGCATCTGCAAAAAAAGCATGGAGGATTTTCTCCATCTCTTTCGCATTCATTTTGACAACGGGCACTACTTTGGAAACTTTTCCTTTGGGATCTTCCCAAACCGTGTCGTAGAGAGCAAGAAGCTTTTCAATTTCTTCTTTTAAGGAGATGATCGCGATTTTACCCCCAATTTGATAGATAAAGGTCTGCTTTGGGTCAGAAAATCTTTCAAAGAACTGAAAAGCTACTTTGACCTGTTCAGGCGGTGGCGAGAACACATAAAAAATCCTTTCATTGCTTTGCGCAAAAAGAAGATCGTTAGGGTTAGATGCAATCCTTTGTACGGACGCGGGGTCTTGTTTAAAAATCACCAGTTGTTTTGTATAGGGATTGATTTTTTTGACTCCAATCCCGTTGTGGGCCAAAATGATTTCTAACACTTCATTCCATGATTCTCTCGGGATTGGAAGACTAGAATGCATGCTTAACTTTAAGCCGCCCATTTCAGGCGGGACGATGTAAAGGTAATCATTACCTCCATATTCCATGATAAGCTGAGATAGAGTGATCTCTTCTTGTTCCCAGAGGGCATATCCCTCTTCCTCTTTTTTTGATTCAGAAACAATACTTTCGCGCCATTTATCTTGCAGAGCAATCATTTCAGCTTTAATTTGTCCTGCTCTTTGCAAAAGTTGTTCATATTCTTGATCTTTTGCCCGCGTCTCATGGAGTAAAAAAGCCTTTTCAGAACATTTTTGAAGCTCTCCTTTTAGCTGAGAAAGCTTTTCATTGACATCGTGCAGAAGATGGTCGATCTGCACCGTATCCATATTTTCTTTTGAAAGACTTGCCTGCTTTTTTTCTTCTATTGTTTGCGCAGAAAGCAAGCCATGGAAACAAAGAAGAATCGTGAAAACTATTTGCAATTTTATAACCACGATTTTTTCTTCTTTTTTGAAGGTTTAGTCTTCTTTTCACTCACAATCGGCAAAGAGAGATTGGAGATAGACGTGCGCATTTCATCAATAAGGTTACCTTTGACAAAATATTTATCTTCTCTTTTTTCAATCGCATCAAAAATAAAAAGTTCCCCACGTAATTCATGGGCCAAGTAAGCCTCAATTTCATTTAATCGCTTCAAATTGCGCCAGCCAGTTGCTGTTTTTAGCAGCCAATCGCCACATTTCAAAATCACCCTTCTTTTCCCTAAAAGGCAGGTGACTTGCGCGCTTGTTCTAAAACGGATGGAGGAAAAAATCTCCTGCTGAGAAGCAGCTTTGAGACGCGCTTCCAGCGGCAGTTTAATTTCATCGTAGGCAAACCCCTTTTCATCCCAAACAATCAATTTCAATTGATTGCTCGCAACCTCTTTAACTTGGGCAAGAGGAGAGGATAGAGAAGCCTCTTCAAGAGTTGTTACTTTCCAAATCCCTTCTGCAAAAGTTAAGTAATCGTCTTGAGAGACATATAACATTGAAGGGCCGCATTCGATTTTTTGTTTATCTTTTAAATGCCGATACTCATTGCCCCCATAAGTTTGTAGTAGCAAATCTTGCCCCCACCATTTTGCTTTTTTTAAATGGGCATAAAAGGGGGCTTTTTCTGCTGCAGTTTGCAATGGTCCTAAGTGGGCCTTAAGGACAAACTCACAATGGTCTTTTCCCTCTATTTCAGCCTCTATAAGAACAGAAAAGCAGTCTAAAACGACCGGTTTTAACCAGATTTGAGAAAGAGTAGAGGAAAATTGGAGTTGATGCGGATTTTCTTCCTGAAGATAGATTTTTTCGCCACTTGAAACAGAAAGATGCTCTTGATTATTTTTTAATCCCAATAAAATCTGCTGCGCACCACTCTCTTTCGGGCGAGAGCTTGGAACCAGAAGAACAATTTCATGGCTTAATGTAGAGGCCAAGGGAGACATGTAAACGCCCGCAAGTGCAAGTGGACCTGTCCCAATGCACGCATAATCGACCTTTACGTCTGATTTAAAAAGCAGATTTTCATTCATAGCAACTATCTTTTCGGAGTGGGGCCAAAAACAAAAAAGGAGTATAGCACAGATCACCAAACAAAAAAAAGCCCAACAGCTCCAAAATAAAAATTCAATGAATTGATCTACATTAAATCGACCATGATTAGTAATAATCATGGGAATCATTCTAAATTCAACCACAAAAAAAGAGAAGAACACATTCGTATCTATATCCGATTAAACATTGAAGGCACCACAGACAGTCGGGACGCGCCAGGCGCATCCCTGCTGCCCTATTGGGCTTCAATCCGCTGCGCCAAATCGATTTTTCATCCGGAAGTCCGTGCGAAGCACTGTCCTTCCTCCTTCAAATCAATTTTGCTTTGCGTCTTAGAAGCCATCGGCTGCTCGTGCGCTCACTTTCCCCATCTGTCGATGGGCCCCCTTTCTCGCGTCAACTCGCAGACCATCTGGAATCTCCAATTTAAATCTTAAAGGTTAGAATTTCCAGATGGTCTGCAACGAGACACGGGTAGGGCCCTGAAAAAATGCGATC
>CAYSQP010000106.1:0-3666 GCA_964433285.1 uncultured bacterium
CTCAGTTTCAAATAAAAAACGGGTTCACCCTAGTTGAACTTTTGGTAGTTATAGTTATTATTGCAATTCTTGCAGCAGTAGCTTTTGCAGTATTTTCAGGAATTCAAAATAGAGCCAGAAATGATAGAAGAAGAGCTGCCACTAAAGAAAAATCGGCTTGAGATAACAGAAAATCTAGTGAAAGTCCCTTCACTGTTTGAATTTTTGATGGAACAAGCCAGAAATTGCTTAAGAGATGAAGAGCTGTCGATAGCAGAATGGATTATTGGTAATCTCGATAAACGGGGTTTTTTTGCAATGGGGCCTGTTTCAGAATACCCAAAAGAAAAAATCGAACAAATTTTGAAGATCGTCCAATCTTTTGATCCCCCCGGAATTGCTGCAGCCGATTTACGGGAATCTCTCCTTTTGCAGCTCATCAGGAAAGGAAAAGAAACCCAGCTAAGTTTTAGAATTGTCCACGATTTTTTTGATGATCTTCTCCAGCATCGCATTTCTCATATTGCAAAAAAAATAAAATCGCCCCCAAAGCAAGTAAAAGAACTGATCCAAAAGGATCTTTCCTCTCTTAATCTCCAACCCTCATCCGGATTTGCCGAAGAAGTAAGCACAACTATCATTCCCGATATTATTTTAGAAAATCATGGAGGAAAATGGTTCATTGAGATTAATAAGCGGCAGCTTCCCGCTCTAGAAATTTCTTTAAATTTTCTGAAGCATTTAGATTCTCCTATTCTCACTAGCAGCGAAAAAACTGGCATGCGAGGCTCTCTTGCCTCAGGCAAGTGGCTAATCCGGATTTTAGGACGGCGGCGTCAAATACTGAGCCAAATCACAACAGCTCTTTTAGCCAAACAGGTCTCTTTTTTTAACGGCGAACATACCCAGTTTACTCCTTGTACTGTAGAAGAAATTGCACAGCTACTGGGAATGCATAAATCAACGATTGCCCGTGCCATTTATGAAAAATATCTTTTCTGTCCGCAGGGACTCTTTCCTCTAAAAAGTTTTATTACCTCATCTACGAACCAACAGCGGGCTAAAGATCTATTGCTACAGCTGATTAAGACAGAAAATAGAGAAAAACCGCTCTCTGATCTTGAGTTGGCTTTAAAACTTAAGGCACAGAATATTCCTTGCTCTCGCC
Source organism: uncultured bacterium (assembly GCA_964433285.1). GTDB lineage: Bacteria > Chlamydiota > Chlamydiia > Chlamydiales > Rhabdochlamydiaceae > DATIJP01. The sequence goes on from CAYSQP010000106.1 coordinate 1,148, forward strand.
GGACGATTTCTAAGTATCGACAATCCCTTAAGATCCCTTCTTCTGTCTATCGTAAGTTGTAAGCCTCTTTGATCAATCTCCAACGCAATGACCTCTGGTTTGCGATGTATTCCCTGACTTTCTCTTGGCTATTTTTTGCAAAAAAGAAAATTTCTTGATCGGTTAAACGAAATGCGACCGTAAGGGCTTTGGAAAGGTTAAGCTGTTTCAAACAGCGCTTTAACATTAGACGTAAATAAAAAAGTCGCACTCCTAAAAAAGCAAAATAGAGCCAAGGAAGCAAGGAAACAAACCACCAACTCATGTTCCATATCTGCAAGAAAAATGTCCCCGCAAACAAAATAAGAAATAGATAAGATTCCCATGATTTTTGAAAGATCGGACCTAAATATCTTCTAAGCAGTGATTTTGCTGTCATATAAGCAAAGATCTCTTCAAACTGCGGGGCGTTGAATGCCATTTTCGCTGCATGGACCGCTTCGTGGGCTAAAATCTCTTCTTTGTTATAGATTTTATAGAGAGAGTTATTTGAGAGCTGTTTTTTGAGTTGAATGATAGGAACTTCTACCCCATTTTGATCGATAAGCCAAGTCGCGGCCCCCTGGAAAAAGGGGAGGTTCCTATCACTATAATAAGCTACGACCCAATCGAGAGTAAAATCAAACAATCTTTTTGTTGTCGCATTGGCATCTATCCAGTCTCCGTCAGTCAGAAAATCATCAAGATTTGCTGGGGGATAAGAGAAAAAATGGTCTAGTTTTTGAATGCGCTCCAAAAAAGTCTCATCATTCTCATTAGGTCCAGGAATCAATCCGCGCTGATTGAAATTTAAGAGCTCTTCGGGTGTAATTTCAGATCGCATATGAAAAGTTTGCTGCAGAAGGTAAATTCCTTATCTCTACTAACCACACTCTTTTTGATTTTTGTTTTTTACCTTCCATTCCAGAAAGTGTACGAAAAACCGTTAAAAATGGCGATTCGCTTTTTCGCACAAGACAACTACAAAGCAATTTTTCATAGCAATGCCTTTCATCTCTACTTCAGCGATCTTTTAATTATTGCTATGGGTGGGATTTGCCTCTTAAAAGGCCGCTTTATTTTTAAAAAAAGCGGACAGCTTCTAATTGGGTTTTTGATCATTTGCCTGATTTCAATCTTAACCTCTCCCCATAGAGCTTTTTTTTGGGTCTATGATGCTTGGCTCCTCTTGCTGATTCCTTCTTTTTTATATTTTATTTTAGAAAGTCAGCTTGATATCAAAGAAGCACTCATGAAAGGGCTCTGGATTTTTTTCTTTGCCTCCCTATTTGAAGGAGCTATTGCAATAGCGCAATTTATCAAGCAAGCGCCACTCGGCTTAAAAGCGCTTGGAGAGCCCTCTTTTTTTCCCCATATCTGTTCTAGCAAAGCCTCATGGCTGTTTGACTCTGGCGTGATCTTCAGAGCGTCTGGAACTCTCAATCATTCCAACGTCCTTGGCTGTTTTATGGCAGTTGGCATTTTAATCAGTTTTTATCTTTATCTTTCCTTGGATAAACCTTGGAAAAAGTATCTTTTTTTTGTTGCACTTCTCATTCAGGAATTAGCCCTTTTTATCTCTTTTTCCAGGACAGCCCTTTATGGATTTATAGGCTGCTCATTGTTGTTACTAAGTCTTTTTTATTGGAAAAAAATCAAAATAAAGTCGCTTTTGATTCACTTTTTGGCTGGGCTTTTCATATGTGGCTTTCTACTCTATCCCGAATTAAAAGACCGAGGAGGAATATTCAATTACAATGCTTTTGCCAAGCAATCAGATCTCTCCCGCCTTTTTTATCAAAAAAATGACATCCAAGTAGCGATGCAGCATCCCTACTGCGGTAAGGGGCTGCACCACTGTTTTTTCAATATGGATTTCTCAAAAGACGTAGGTACTACTTTCCAGGTACATAATATTTACATTATGCTGGCAGCAGCTGTGGGATGGGGAGGCCTTGCCCTCTTTTTAGCATTTATCGGCTCAATCCTCTTTGATGCCTTTAAAGGAGGGCTTGATCCCCTATCCAGCACACTTTTAGCGACCTTTCTCTTCCTTCTATGGGATGGATGCACCGATTATCTTATTATTAAATCTGCCTGTGGCCGCTTTCTTTTTTTCTCTATTGCAGGGCTACTATCTGCTTATTCTAATCGATATGTTTGCCGAGCACCTTTGTCATCTGCATCATATCGATAGAGCGCGATCCCAATACTTTTGAAAGTTTAGCATCTGGATTAATCATTCTGCGATTTTTTGAATCTTGCAATTTATGCTTTTTGATATAAACCCAGAGCTTTTTCATGAGCTGAGGACGCGTGGTTTTAGAAGTTCCAATGACCGCAGCCAGTGCTGGGGAAACAGTTTTAGGAGCTGAAAACCCGCCTCCACTTTTTCCGCCTTTTCTCTTTGCCGGCCTTCTTGTCGCTTTTCTAGTTGTTTTTCTTCTTGCTTTCTTTTTTGCCATATCTTCACCTTGTTTGGTTTTTTTCACGTAAGGGGT
>CAYSQP010000107.1:0-3640 GCA_964433285.1 uncultured bacterium
ACGAATATACTTTGGTAGACTCTTTTAAAGGCAAGGCTCTTGCAGGCAAAAAGTATGTTCCTCTTTTCCCCTATTTTGAAACTAAGAAGGATCCAAAAGCTTTCCATGTGATTGCCGATGATTGGGTGTCTATTGAAGATGGCACTGGCATTGTTCATTTAGCGCCTGCTTTTGGCGAAGCTGATTTTTTTACATGCACGCGCGAGGGAATTGAGCTTGTCTGTCCTGTCGACCACAATGGGAAATTCACCCATCAGGTGCCTGATTTTGAGGGGCTTTATGTTAAAGATGCTGACAAAGGCATTATCCGCTTTTTGAAAGAGAAAAAAAGGGTATTTCATCTTGGTCAGATCCGCCACCGTTATCCTTTCTGCTGGCGTTCGGATACGCCGCTGATTTACAAGGCGGTTAGGACCTGGTTTGTAGCAGTGGAAAAATTTAAAGACAAAATTCTTGCTTCTAATGAGCAGATCCATTGGGTTCCTGAGCATATCAAAGAGGGTCGCTTTGGGAAGTGGATTGAAAATGCACGGGATTGGGCCATCTCACGCAACCGTTATTGGGGCACGCCGATCCCCATCTGGAGAAGTAGCGATGGTGATATTATTGTGATTAGATCGGTGCAAGAGTTAGAGCAGCGCACAGGGAAAAAAATCGAAGATCTACACCGCCATTTTATCGATGATTTGACTTTTGAAGAGGGAGGTAAAGAGTTTCGTCGCATCCCAGAGGTCTTTGATTGCTGGTTTGAATCGGGTTCGATGCCCTATTCACAAAACCATTATCCTTTTGAAAATAGGGAAGAGACGCTCAAGACTTTTCCGGCTGATTTTATTGCCGAAGGTTTGGATCAGACGCGTGGCTGGTTTTATACGCTCAATGTGCTTTCATCCGCTCTTTTTGAAAAGCCGGCTTTTAAACATGTGATTGTCAATGGGATTGTGCTGGCTGCAGATGGCAATAAGATGTCAAAACGGCTTAAAAACTATCCCGAGCCGGAAAAGGTGATTAATGAATATGGAGCCGATGCGATCCGTCTTTTTTTCTTAAGTAGTCCTGCTGTTGTAGCAGAAGATATGAAATTTTCTGAAGCAGGGGTTGAACTAGTTCTGCGGCAGGTGCTGATCCCTTTTTGGAACTCTTTTGTCTTTTTATCTACCTATGCCCGTATTTATAAGTGGAAACCAGGTAAAAGTCCCTTTAAAAAACCCGCAGCCGATATTGACCGCTGGATTCTTTCGCTTTTGCAAAAATTGATCGATCAGGTAGTGAGTTCAATGGATCGGTATGAGCTAAATGGGGCAGTTGAACCATTTGTAAAATTTATCGATCAACTGACCAATTGGTATATTCGTCGTTCAAGGCCGCGGTTTTGGGCCGAGGAAGATACCAAAGATCGCAAAGAAGCCTTTGAAACGCTCTATACTGTGCTGCATACGCTTTCTAAAGTAGCAGCTCCTTTTATCCCTTTTTTGACAGAAGCGATTTTCCTTGCACTCAAGCAAGATAGTGATCCGGAATCAGTCCATTTATCTGATTACCCTGTGTATGAAGCAAAAAAAAGAGATGAATCTTTAGAAAATGAGATGGAGATTGTGCAGGGTGTTGTCAATGCAGGGCATGCGCTGCGCAAAGAAAATAAGCTGAAAGTGCGCCAGCCGCTTGCTAAAGCCCATCTAGTCACTGCTGATGAGAAAAAACTTTCTGCTTTAAAAAAGCAGGTGCAACTGATTTGCGATGAGCTCAATGTCAAAGAGATTAAATTCTCAAGCAATGAAGAGGATTTTGTGGCGCTCTCCATCAAACCTAATTTCCGCGTTTTAGGAAAAAAAGTTGGTCCTTTAATGGGGCAGTTACAAAAGTTAATTGCAAGTTTTAATCAGAAGCAGATGGTAACTTTATTAGAGGGCAAAAATCTAGAACTTCGCCTAGAAGAGCAAGCGATTTCCCTAACAGCAGAAGATGTGAGCATAGAACGCAAAGTGCTTGAAGGACTTATTGCTAAAGAAAGTGAAGGGGTAACAGTGGCGCTAGATACAGCGCTAACAGAAACGCTGCTTTTAGAGGGTCTTGCTCGTGAGATTGTCAATAAAATCAATACAATGCGACGCGAAAATGGCTATGCTGTTTCTGATCGCATCCGTGTTAAAATGGATACGACAACACGGGCAAAAGAGGCCTTTAAGCTCCATAAAGATTATATCTGTCATGAAGTGCTGGCGCTCTCGTTTGCATTTGAAAAATGTGAAGGCACTCCATGGGATTTAAATGGAGAGCCAATGCTTATCTCAATAGAAACCGCATTTTAAGCTTTTTTTCTAGTAGCTTGATGCTGGAGTGGTCAGGGTCTACTTTCTTGGCATTACTTAAGCAGCTTTTAGCGGCCTTTCTATTTTTAAGCGCAAGATGATAAAAACCTAAAGTCACCATAAATCCTCTAAATTCGGTGTAGTGAAATAGTTTTCTTTCAGGATAGAGCTTTTTTAAATTAAAACCGGGAAAGATTTCAGGGATTTTATCGACCATTTTTTTTCTTAAAAGCTGGTCGGCATAGTTGATTTTGGCAAATAGATAATGGGGAAATTTTTCATAATTTTCGCAGATAAGATCTTCTGCTTTTTGAATCTCTTTTTTTTGGATATACACAAAGGCAAGTAAATTGGCAGCTTCAGGAAGATCAGGGTGGCGCTTTTGAAATTGGAGAATCTCATCAAAATGGCGATGGGGATAAAACTGTGCCTGCTCTAAAAGGTAGATATATTCTTTTAAATCTTTTGGATTTAGTTTTTCTGCTAAAAATTCTGGCATCGGCTTTAAGCTAACCATGCAATCTGCTATCTGGATCAGTTGTGGAAAACTTGTTGATAACTGCTGAGAAATAGGAGCTCTTTTTTTAAGAAAAGCTTTGGGGAATTTTAAAAGAAATGTTAAGACAGGTTGTAAGTAGTTCATATTTAGTATCTTATAATTTCTTAATCTTTCTCATAGAGAGCTGTGGAAAACGGCTGTCGATTTTCTCAATGAGGCTGTTCATAACTTGCTCTTCCTGAATCTACAGTGCGCATTTTAAGGGCGTAATGGCTCCCTTTTATTTCGATCCAATAGGGAAATGGAAAGAGATGATCGTGGTCTAAATAAAATTCAATGGTACAAGAAGAAAGTGGCGTATCATCCTTGGGCCATTTGGCATGCATCACTTCAAACTCTGGTTTTGCCATTGTTTTTCCATCAATAATCAGTGCAGGGTTCCAGATTTTGCGGCGATCGGCTTCGCCCTCTTGAGGAGCGGGACCTACCTTTTTTCTTTCATAATCACTGACAGCTCGCAATGATAAGCTAAGTAATTTGGGAAAGAGATACTCTGCTTCTTCTGGGTAAACAAGGGCCATTTTTCTTTTGGAATAACATTTGATCAGTTTGTCTTTTTCAAGATCGATTTCATAGAGAATCCAAGAGGTGTGGCCAGGGGCTCCTTGCGCTGCCCATTGCTTCCAAGAACTGGGTTTCCAAGAACTGGATTTATCTTTCCATGCTTCTTCTGGAATGGTGATCTCTTCGAGGACTAAAAGAGGCAGTTTTAAAGAATGGATACTCAGCAAAGAATAATGTTTAGCTTGCAGTGCCACAATATAATCGCCTG
>CAYSQP010000108.1:0-3630 GCA_964433285.1 uncultured bacterium
ACTCGATGCTTGTGGGCAGCTGTTGCTCTGCCAATACTTTCCCTTATATTGAGGAAGGAAATTCTAGCTCAGAAGTTGAACATGAAGCTTCCACTTCAAAAATGAACGAAGAACAACTTTTTTATCTGCAGGCGCGCGGAATATCAAGAGAGGATGCAATCAGTCTGATTGTGAGTGGTTTTTGCAAAGAAGTGATCAAAGAGCTGCCGCTAGAATTTGCCGTTGAAGCACAAAAATTATTAACTCTTAAGTTAGAAAATTCAGTAGGTTGAAAATGAAACTAGTGATTCAAAATTTACATGCTGCCATCGATGGCAAAGTGATTTTAAATGGAGTGGATCTTGAAATTAAATCAGGACAGATCCATGCGATTATGGGACCGAATGGCGCAGGAAAATCCACACTAGCAAGAGTGCTTGCAGGCGACCCTGCCTATGAGGTGCTTTCTGGAAAGGTGCTTTTTGAAGGGCAAAATATTTTGGAATTAGACCCGGAAGAGCGCAGCACACTGGGTTTTTTCATGAGCTTTCAATACCCTGTTGAAATCCCAGGCATTAGTAACTTTCAATTTCTCCACGCCATCGATACAAGCCAGAGAAAAGCCAAACAACTGCCTCCTCTTTCTGAAGAAGAGTTTCGAAAAAAATTAAACGAAATCATGCTCCTTTTGGAAATGCGGCCTGAATTTATGGACCGGAATTTAAATGAAGGCTTTTCAGGGGGGGAAAAAAAACGCAATGAGATCCTACAGATGGCAGTCATTGGCGCTAAAATGGCCATTTTAGATGAGACAGACTCTGGGCTTGATATCGATGCCATGCGGATTGTAGCTTGTGGAGTTAAAAGACTTTTCCAACCTGAAAATGGCCTTCTTTTGATCACGCATTATCAGCGTCTTTTAGATTATATACGTCCCCATTTTATCCATGTGATGATCGATGGAAGGATTGTAAAAACAGGCGGATTTGACCTGGCTCAAAAATTAGAAAAAGAAGGATATGATTGGTTGCTTGCAGCAGGAAGGATTTGAAATGTTAGAACTATCTTCAAAAGAGTCCTTTCTTTTGCAGCTGGAGGAGCAGTTCCGAGAGCGGATGCAGCAGGCGCCTTCTTTGTCAAAACCGGTGCGGCAAAGGGCGTGGGACCATTTTCTAAAATTGGGGCTTCCTCATAAAAAGCAAGAGTCTTTCCAATATTTTCCACTCTCTTCATTGTATGAAGAGGATTTCAAACAGAGCGCGTCCAATGCCACCTTTTTAGAGAATACGGAAGGCTGTCAAATCGTATTTGTGAATGGAGAATTTTCTAAAGAACTCTCCAATACACGCGCGCTACCTAAATCTGTTGTCGTCCTTTCTTTGGAGGATGCTTACCAAACATATGGCAGTTTTTTGCATGGCCGCTTGGAAAAAACCTTAAAGGCAGAAACGAATTCTTTTGCTTCTCTTAATCTTGCCTTTGCGAAAAAGGGGCTTTTTTTGTTTGTTCCACCAGAGGTTCAAGTGGATATTCCACTCCATTGTATACATCTGATTTCGGCAGAAAAAAAAGAGCTTTTCTCCCCGCGGATTCAACTATTTTTAGGGCGCAGGGCACACCTAGACTGTATTTTTACAACAAAAAGTTGTCATGATAATGGCTGTTTTTCTAATGGCGTAATCGATTGTGCATTGGAAGAAGGAAGCCAACTACAATTGACAAACCACTCTGATGTTAGCGAGCGCACTTGGCATTTTGATTTCTTACGTGCCACATTAAAAAAAGAAAGTTGTTTACAAACCATCTCCTTTTGTCAAGGGGGCAAGGCAACAAGACAAGATTTTCATATCCAATTGCAAGGGGAAAGGGCAGAAGCAAAATTGCAAGGGATTTCTCTTGTGAAAGAAAAAAAACAAGCCCATACCCACGTGCTGATGCGCCACGAAGCTTGCCATACGCATTCTTCTCAATTGTTCAAAACGATTTTAGATGGAGCAAGCAGAGCCAGTTTTGAAGGTAAAATTTATGTGTGCAAAGAAGCACAAAAAACAGAGGCCTATCAGTCCAATCACAACTTACTTTTGGGGCAGCATGCACTTGCTTATAGTAAACCCAATTTAGAGATTTTCGCCGATGATGTCAAAGCATCGCACGGGGCTACAATCTCCAAACTAAAAGAGAGCGAGCTTTTTTATTTAAAAACGCGCGGTTTAAATACAGATACAGCAAAAAAACTACTGGTCCTAGCCTTTGGTCAAGAGATTATCCAAAAGGTTGCCATTCCTTTTATTCGGCAAGAGATGCAAAGACAAATAGAGGCATTTTTAAATGAATAAATCGTTTGGGTGCAAGGTACGTCAAGATTTTCCTATTTTTAATAGCAAGTCTCTTATCTATTTTGATTCAGCTGCAACAACCCATAAACCAGCTTGTGTGATTGAAGCTTTGAGTCATTTTTATGCGCAGGAATATGCCACTGTGCACCGCTCTATCTATGAACTGGCAGCAAAGGCCACGACCCGCTACAGCTCTGTGCGCACTAAGGTGCAAAAATTTTTAAATGCAAAAGCCTCTGAAGAGATTATTTTCACGCGTGGAACTACAGATGCTATTAACCTTATCGCGGCCTCTTATGGGAGTGCTTTTTTGCAGGAAGGTGATGAGATCCTTATTTCAGAGATGGAACACCACTCCAATATTGTCCCCTGGCAGATGTTATGCCAAGAAAAAAAAACCCATTTAAAAGTTGCGCCTATCAATGAAAATGCAGAAATTCTTTTAAGCGAATATAAGAAGCTACTTAGCCCGCGCACAAAACTTGTGAGCATTGCCCATATTGCGAATGCAACCGGAACCATCAATCCTATCAAAGAGATGATTGCTTTAGCGCATCAGAAAGGAGCCAAAGTGGTTATTGATGGCGCGCAGGCTGCTGCACACATTCCTATTGATGTGCAGGAGTTGGATGCTGATTTTTATGCTTTTTCGGGCCATAAAGCATTTGGGCCGACAGGGATTGGGATTTTGTATGGGAAATATGAGCTATTAGAAGCTTTGCCTCCTTACCAGGGAGGAAGCGACATGATTGAAGAGGTGGACTTTGAGAAAACAACTTTTCAGCGCCCGCCGCTTAAATTTGAAGCTGGTACGCCTATGATTGCGCAAGTCATGGGACTTGGAGAGGCTATTTCTTATATTGAAAAGCTGGGATGTAAACAGATTGCTGCTTGGGAGCATGAGCTATTGCAGTATACCACAGAACAATTGGTAAAAATCCCTAAGCTTCGGCTCATTGGTACCGCTAAGCAAAAAGCGGCTATCATTAGCTTTGTGATCGAAGGGATCCATCCTTTGGATTTAGGCACATTGCTTGATGTGCAAGGAATTGCAGTGCGAACAGGGCACCATTGCGCTCAGCCTCTAATGAAGCGGTTTAAAGTGCCCGGCACTGTGCGCGTCTCTTTTGCGCCTTACAACACAATTGAAGAAATCGATATCTTTATTGATAAACTGAAAAGAATCTTACCGCGCCTTGCTTAAAAAGAGATCTTGGATTTCAATCCCGCGCCCGTGTGCGTGCCCGAATTAATTTTCAATTACAAAATACAAGTCCCACAACACCGAAGAAGCGTTACGACAAGAAAATCGGCG
>CAYSQP010000109.1:0-3606 GCA_964433285.1 uncultured bacterium
TTTCCCTCAGGATTTGTCAGGCCAAAAAAGCGCTCTTTTAAGATCGGATCCTTTCCATTCCAAAAGGCAAAGGCAAGACAGATACGACCAAAGCGATCAGAAATACCGCCGATGCCATCTTCTCCCCAGCGGTACACTCTTGAGCGGGCCTCATCATGAGAAAAACTATTCCAGACATCTCCTTCATAGCTCTTATCTTCGCGCACAGTGGCCCAACTGCGCTCGCTAAGATAAGGTCCCCAATGTTTCCAGTTTGACTTTTTTTCATGGTAAGAAAAAAGCCGGTCATGCTCTGGATTCATGGTCTTAAACTTCTGCGTCAAGGAGTTTCAAAAGTCTTTTAATCTCTTTTTTTTGTTCGGAAGAGGGATGGAAACGGCGTGATTGAACAAGCAGATGGAGCCTGCTCAATTGATGGATCATAAAACGGGGAAGATTTTGATTTCTGCGGTCTTCTTTTGCAAGCGGGAATGTTTCACGGATCAGCAAAAGAAGCTCCTGCTTTGTCTGTCCCTGATAATTTTGGATAATCTCTTCTTTTTTCTCTTTTTCTCCTGTGCGTGCCGCAAGAGAATAGACTGCCTGCCGCGGCATCTGATCGATCTTTTCTTTTAAACCAGAAGAAAGAGACTGGTAGAGTTCAAAATAGTAAAGAAAATTGTAAGGGGTTTGCCGGTTGCCATACACGGCCACAAGCCAAGCTGAAAAAGCGCCATCTTTGTATTTTTTTAAAAGCTCTTGCGCACCTTTGATTCTTTCACCATGCAAAAGCGCAGCTTGATGGTGGATCGCTTTTACCTCAGAACTGATGCTGGTAAGCTTTTCAAAATCGTGCGCAATATCATACTGCTCAGGCGCAAATTCAGTTAATAATGTTTGCAATTTTTCCCGCTCTTGCAAAGAAAGAGGAAGGGTGCGAAAAACGCCAGAAAAACTAGAAAGCTCCCCTTTGGAAGAAAGCTCAGCGAGATGGCTTGTTTTAGAAGGCTTTTCAAAGTTCTCTTTTAATCGTTTTGCAAGCAGCGAGCCTAATTTCATAGTTTGCTCATGATTTCTTTAGAGAGTTCAAAATAATCTTCCGCTGCTCGGCTCTCTGGAGCAACTTCAAAAATCGGCTTTCCGTAAATGGCCGATTCAGAGACTTGAATATCGCGCCGCACCTTGGCATTCAAAAGTTTCCCAGGAAAAGTCTCTTTGATCACATCCAAAAAGGCTTTGTTGTTTTTGCCCCGCGGATTCCAAAAAGAGAGCAGCACCCCTAAAATTGAAAGACCATGTCTTTCTGAGATTGTTTTCATAAAATGAGACAGTCTTTGGAGCCCTTTGACGCTGTAAAATTCAGGCGTTGTACAGACTAAAGAAAAATCAGAAGCAATGAGCGAAGATTCAGTGAGCCAGCACAGTGATGGCGGCGTGTCAATCACCACAAAATCATAATCCAATGGCTGCAAAATCTGTTTGAGTCTTTCGTGAGAATAGCGATCTGCAGCTAAACTGCCAGTCACTTCAACTCTTTCTAACCAAGTGTCTGCAGGAATAAGATCCAAATGGCGGATCGCCGTCGGTACAATCACCTCTGTGACTTTCTTTTTTCCTTGCAGAACAGGTGCTAAACTATCTTGCTCATCGGGATCATAACCAAGGCCTGCCGTTAAATTGGCTTGCGCATCAAAATCGATGAGCAGCACCTTTTTTTTATGGAATTTAGCAAATGCTGTAGCAATATGGAGCGAGGTAGACGTTTTGGCAGTTCCACCTTTAAAACTACTGACGCAGATGACTTTCATTTTTAAATAATGGTGTAAGTGAACGTTCTTCACTTTCTTTTTTGAGTATAGTCAAAAAGGAATTAAGATCTATCTCTCCATAAATTGTATTATCGCGCAGACGTAGGTTCACTTTTCCACTTTCCATTTCACGATCGCCCACTGTGAGCATATAGTTCACTTGCAGAAGCTGTGCATCACGGATTTTTTTAGACACCGATTCATGGCTATCATCGAGATCACAAAGAAACCCTGCCTCTTTAATTTTTTGACATAAATTTTCTGCATAACCATTGTGCCGATCGGCCACAGGAATAAGCCGCGCTTGGCGTGGGCTGATCCAAAGCGGGAATTTTCCGGCAAAATGTTCAATAATAATACCGAAAAATCTTTCTACCGATCCAAAAATAGCACGGTGAATCATGATCGGCCTTTTATGCTGCCCATCGCTATCCATGTATTCCAATTCAAATTTCTCTGGCAGCGACATATCCAGTTGCACAGTGCCGCATTGCCATGATCTTCCCAATACATCTTTGACATGGATATCGATTTTAGGTCCGTAGAAAGCACCATCGCCTTCATTAATCTGATAAGGCTCACCATATTCATCTAAAGCTTCTTTAAGACCACTTGTGGCAATTTCCCAATCCGCATCTGAGCCCATACTTTTTTCGGGGCGAGTCGAAAGCTCAAAACGATAAGAGAGATCAAATGTAGAATACAATTTTTTAGTCAGAAATAAAATATTGAGAATTTCTTGCTTGATGTCAGAAGGCTTCATAAAAAGATGAGCATCATCTTGATGGAAGCTGCGCACTCTAAATAGACCATTTAAAGCCCCTGAGAGTTCATGCCGATATACATGGCCAATCTCTGCAATTCGTAAGGGGAGTTCCCGATAGCTATGCGTATGGGCGCGATAAAAAAGCATGCATCAAAGACAATTCATCGGTTTGAGCGCAAAATGGCGGCCTTCGACTTCAAAGGCATACATATTTTCGCGATAATAGTTCCAATGGCCAGAGCGCTGCCAAAGCTCTTGTGACATCAGCTGAGGTGTTTTGATTTCCACATAGTTTGCTTGATTGAGTAGTACGCGTAAAAAAGAAATCAATATATTCCAAATGATCATGCCATGGGGATGGATAAAAGGAATGCCAGGCGCCTCTTCTTTAAAAGAAAAAAGATCAAGTTTTGGACCCAAAATTTTATGGTCTCTTTTTTTGGCCTCTTCCAGCATCGTTAAATAATTTTTCAGCTGATCACGATCAGGAAATGAGATGCCATAAATGCGTGTGAGCATTTCTTTTTCTTTATCGCCGCGCCAGTAAGCGCCAGAGACTTTCATCACTTTAAATGCTTTAATCTTCCCTAATGCAGGAAGATGAGGGCCTCGACAAAAATCTAAAAATTCCCCCTGTTTATAACCAGAAAGAGTCCCTTCCGCATCTTGGATAATTTCTTTTTTGTAGGGATTGTCTTTGAAATGGGAAAGAGCATCTTCCCGATTTTTGAAATCAACACGTTCTGATTTATAATTTTCTTTTAAAACTTTTTGAATCTCTTTTTCAATTTTTTCAAAATCAGCGTCGGAAATTTGGAGATTAGCAAAATCGTAGTAAAACCCATTTTCAATGGGGGGACCAATGGTAGGTTTTGCATTTGGGAAGAGCCGTAAAATAGCTTGTGCAAGAACGTGTGCTGATGTGTGCCAGAAAACCTCCTTGCCTTGAGGCTCATCGAAATTGAGTAAAATAACATGATCATTGTCAGAAAGAGGAGTATTTAAATCTTTTAAAATCCCATTGATATTGGCAGCAAGTGCCTGGCTAGGCTC
>CAYSQP010000110.1:0-3603 GCA_964433285.1 uncultured bacterium
TAAAAATATGACTAAGAAATGTCAAGTCACTGGAAGAAGACCAGTATCGGGCAATAGTTATGCTAAACGGGGTATTGCTAAAAAGAAAAAAGGGATTGGTCTAAAAGTCACCGGGATTAAACGTCGAAGATTTTTGCCAAATCTAGTGAAAAAGAGATTCTTCTTCCCTGAAGAGAACCGTTTTGTGACTTTGCGCCTTTCTATGCAAGCGATGCGCACCATTGATAAATTGGGTATCGGCGCCGTGATCCAGGAGATGCGCGCTGCTGGTAAAAAAATATAAGTTATTACTTTTTCTACTTGGGATGGGAGGCAGCCTTCTCTGGCTTGTCTCTCACGCCCTCAAAGTTGAACTTCCCTCCCAAGATTGCCCTGTTGTTTTTTATTCCAACCAAAAACGAAATGATTTAAAGCTTCTCCTCTGTGAGGCGCTAAGAAAAGCACGCTCTTCTATCCTGATCCATATTTATAGCCTAAATGATCCTGATATCATGGCGCTTTTAAAACAAAAAAGGATAGAAGGAGTGGACATCACTATTTTTCACGACAAGAGTGCCTCTGCAGAGTTAGAAGCTGAGTTTGAAGGCAAGCTATCTGTTTTTCCTATCCGTTCTACTGGGCTGATGCACCGCAAAATTTTGGTCCTTGATAGAGCTACTGTTTACATTGGATCGGCCAATTTTACTCCCCAATCCCTACGCATGCATGACAATCTTGTTATTGGTATTAAGCATCCGCCTTTGGCCGAATACATTAAAAATTGCCCTAAACTTGATTTTTCTTTTCAGCTTCAAGATCAACATTTTGAACTCTATTTTTTGCCCGATTTTGAAAAAAAAGCAATCAGCAGGCTGATCCAGATCATTGAATCTGCCAAGCACTCGATTTCGATTGCGATGTTTACTTTAACGCATCCTCTACTTACAGAAAAATTGATCGAAGCCCACAAGCGAGGAGTGACAGTAAAGGCAGCTGTCGACTTTTTCACAGGCCATGGTAGTAGCGCAAAAACGATCGTAGAATTGCAAAAGGCAGGGATCAAAATCTATTTAAGCCAGGGGGATGCCTTATTGCACCATAAATGGGCGCTGATCGACAAAAATAAGCTTGCCATGGGATCTGCCAACTGGACAGCAGCGGCCTTTAAAAATAATCATGACTGTTTGCTGATCCTTAATGATCTTAAGGAAGATCAAAGAAAATTCCTATTAGACCTCTGGAATATTATTGAATCTGACTGTATAGAAAGTAACTATGAAGATCTTCTCTCTTTCTCTTGCCCTTTTTATTTTGATGGACCCCATCGGCAATATCCCGATTTTTATTGCTGTTTTAAAAGGGGTCGATCCCAAAAAGCAGACAAGGATTATATTCCGAGAGCTTATCATTGCACTGGTTGCCATGGTCTTTTTTTATTACATTGGCGATTACCTGCTTAGCATTTTAAATATTACGCATGGCTCGGTGATGATGTCTGGCGGGATTATCCTTTTCATTATTGCGCTTAAATTGATCTTTCCCGATATCAATGGTGAAAGAAAAGTTTTACACGATAAAGAGCCCTTTATTGTCCCTCTTGCCATTCCTATGGTGGCAGGTCCTGCGGTGCTGGCCGCTGTAATGCTCTATTCTAAGCAAGGGATCAGCTCAGTGATCGTTCTTTCTGCGATTTTGATTGCCTGGGCCTGTACGACTGCTATTTTGCTTGCCTCTTCTTTCTTAAAAAAAGTTTTAGGCAAAAAAGGGATTATGGCCTGCGAAAAACTGATGGGACTTTTGCTTATTATGCTTGCGATTCAAATGTTTGTTGATGGTTTAAATAACTGCTGTCTTCTTCCCACTCAAATGATAAAATAGTTCCCCTATGTCTTCGAGGAACATTAAAGCCACTATTGCTTATTGCGGCACCCATTATTTAGGGTTTCAAAAAACAAAGGAAGGCCCAAGCATTGAAGAGGCCTTAGAAAAGGCTTTTGCCCAAATTTTACGCAAAGAGATTACGATTCAAGCGGCAAGCCGCACAGATCGCGGCGTCCATGCACGTGGACAAGTGATGAATTTCTTTTCCGCTATAGATCATCTGCCTGCTTTACAAAAAAGTGTTCAAGCCGTTTTGCCCAAAGATATCGCGCTGCTTTCTCTTGAATTTGCAGAGCCCACTTTCCATGCCACATTAGATTGTCACTCTAAAGAGTACCGTTATTTTATTTGCAATGGCCCCATCCAGCTGCCCTTTTATCGTCAAGAATCATGGCACTACCCTTATACACTTCATATGTGCTCTATGCAAAAAGCAGCAGATTTTTTGATTGGAGAGCATAATTTTGCCGCTTTTTGTAATCAGAAATTAGAGCCTGAGGAGGGGGTCCGAAAAATCGACTCTATAACCATTGAGACTTTGCCAGAGAATCGCCTTCAAATTGCTGTTATTGGCAACCGGTTTCTTTATAAAATGGTGCGCACTTTAGTTGGGACGCTTGTTTATATTGGAGCAGGTAAAATCCCCCTTGAAGAGCTCCCGCTTATTTTACAAAGCCGCGATCGCACCAAAGCAGGAATGACAGCGCCTGCAAAAGGGCTTTTTTTACAGCAGGTAAACTATTAAATCCTATGAAGCTGTATCATAGCGGGAAAAAATATGAATATTACACGTAATGATCCCTGCTGGTGTGGCAGCGGCAAAAAATGGAAAAAGTGTCACTTTCCACAGCCGCTTCCAGAAAGTGGTGATCTTGCCCGCGACTATCTTAAAAAATATGGCATTGTTTTAAAAACTGAAGAAGAGATCGAAGGAATCCGCAAAGCTTGCCATTTAGCAGCTCAAATTCTAGACAAAGTCTGTAAAATGGCAAAGGCTGGGATCACTACATTAGAGCTTGATCAGTATACGCAAAAGTTGCATCAAGAGGCAGGCGCTACTCCTGCGCCGCTTGGCTATGGATCCCCCCCCTACCCTTATAGTATTTGTACCTCTTTAAATGATGTGATCTGTCATGGCTTTCCGGATGAGACTCCTTTAAAAGAAGGAGATATTGTCAATATCGATGTCAGTACCATTTTAGATGGCTATTTTGGTGACTGCAGCAAAATGGTAGCGATAGGAAAGATCGATCCAGAAAAAAAGAATGTGATGGATGTTTCTTATGAATGCCTGATGCGTTCAATTGCCATTTTAAAGCCAGGTGTGATGCTTTATGAGATTGGCAATGCGATCGAAGAATATGCGAGAGCTCATGGCTGCTCTGTTGTAAACCAGTTTGTTGGTCATGGGATCGGCATGCAATTCCATGAACCACCCCAAGTGCCACACCATCACAACAATCTAAAAATCCCTCTTGTCCCTGGGATGACCTTTACCATTGAGCCCATGATTAATGCGGGTGTACGGGATGCTGTTTTTGATGCCAATGAATGGACGGCACGCACAGCAGATGGCAAGCCAAGCGCACAATGGGAGCACACTCTACTTATCACCGATACCGGCCACGAAATTCTAACTCTTGTATGAGGGGGAAAATGCAACCACAGAGAACACAAAGGACGCAGAGGAATTTAGCTACTTTTTCGGTCGAAGAAGGGCCTTGTTGCATAACTATTTAAAAT
>CAYSQP010000111.1:0-3594 GCA_964433285.1 uncultured bacterium
CAACCTGGCTATACCAGCATAAAGACAACTCTTTTCACCATGTTAACGTGCAGCTGGCAGCTCCAAACGATGTATGAATATCTTCCGAATGACCCTTACCGCTTTTCTTTCAAATTGAATCTTCTGAAATAAGCATCTATTATTGCAAGGCTCTTAAGAGTAGACCGGCAAGAACGTAACGATTTTTGGGATTGCCCTCTTTAATGCTATCCAGAAGAAAATTAATGCCGATCTCATCATGACGATCTGCAAGGGCCTGGTAGGCATCGATAAGCAGTTTAGAACTATCTTCTGGTGTAAGTTCAAGTGGTGAATCAGAAAGTCTCTGATCTATTTGAACAATGGGCCGAAAACGGATCATATCGCTTTTTTTATTTTGGGAGACCCAGTCCATCAGCTGCTGCTTGTAAGGACCCTCTTTTTTCATGCGAAAAAGCACTAAATTACAATAGCCGCGAATCAGTGGTGCGCCCGAGAGCATCGCTCCTTCTTTGAGAAGAGCTGTAGCTTTTGCTGTTTGAAGATTTTCTAAGAGCATTGTTAATAGGGGGATAAGCTCGTTTTGTCTGCTATCGAAAATTCTCTTTGCTAGAAATAAAAACTCCTGTTCTGGAAGCTCTAAAGCTTCCTTTAAAAGCTGTTCTTTGAGTTGGATGGAGACTGAAGCTATATCAAATCCAGTTTGCTGCTGCTGTTTTGCGGAAGGAACTACTTTCCATGCAAGATGGGATTTTCCAAGAGAAACTTGGGGGGCAAAACCTAGATCACGCCCATCACGGATTAAAATTTCTATCAGCGGTTTTAAGCATCTTCCATCACGCAGCTTTAGTAAACTCATGGCAGCATTTAAACGCACCTGCTCTACAGGGTCTTTTGCTAAAGTGGCAAGGAGCTCTTTTGCTTCAGGGATTTCTGCTGCTGCAGCAATGGCAAAGAGATGGCGCTCTTTGGCCATAGCAAGAATTTCCTCCTTGACCTCTAGATCGCCTAAAGCATAAAGGGATCTGTAGGCTGCCAAACGCACACTTTCAGAGTTGGATTTTTTTAATTTTTTTAGTTTATGAATCGATTTGGAATCTTTAAAAATACCTAAAGCAAAAGCAGAAGCTTCTTGTTCTGCAATGTTGGTATGGGTGATCGATGCGCGGATGATAGGTAGCAAATCGTCACGCCCTAGGCGGGCAGCACAGGATATTGCTTCTACACGGGTTGCAGAGTGGCCATCTTCAATGAGTTGACGCAGAATTGTAATTGCATCAGAAGTTCCAATGAGTGCAAAAAATTGAGGGAAAAAGAAACGAAATTCAGGGGGAATGCGGTACATCAGTGCTTCAATCTGCCCAACACAATTAGGATGTTTGCGACCTGCAAGTTGTAGTGCCGCCTCCATACGAGCAAAAAAGAAATTCGAGGACATCGCTTTAATCAGTAATTCATCGCTGCGATCATCTTGCAATCTGCCAAGAAATTGGATGGCGGCCAATTGTGTTTCCGGATGACTACTTTTGATTCCCGCCTCGAGGACATCAAGGGAAGAAGAGACACTAGCCACCCCTGAGCCATAAATGCTCATCAGCTGTTTTTCTTGGTCTTCGCTGCGTGCTCCTTCTTCGAGGAGAATATGGGCCATCTGCTCTAGCATTTCAAAATCGTTTTTGCCTAAATATTGTCGGTATTGATCGTAGAGATTCAGTGACTTTTCGACCTCATGGGTTTGCATGAGATAAGCAATTTGGAATTTATTGAAGGTTGTTTCTTCACCTGCAAAAAGAAGCGTAGCAGCCATTGTTAGAATGAGTATCCACATGAGCTCATTCTAGAGGAAATGCCAGATTATTTTTTAGCTTTTTTGCCGGAAAGAGGAAAGTAGTCAATCCAGATGGGAGAAGCCCATGCCATATGGCCATCTTCTTGCAGAATACGCATGTAATAGTAGACAAATTGGGGCCGCTCATCGGGTGAATCAAGTGCAAAAGTAGAAAGGTTATCAGAATCGTCAAAAGTAAATTCAAAGTTTGAATCTTTGGGATGGAAGGTTTTAAACTGGTTTCCATTGCGTACCAGCACAATTTCTTTAATAGGTGCAGTGCCACATACAAAGCCTGTGAAATGGCGGTTAAACTCAAGTCCTGGTTTTACTTTTGTTGATAGTTCACTGCCCATTTGTGCACCAGCAATCGAGTAACCAAGTACAATACGTGGCCCAGTGGTTGCAAAGCATGCGCGATTATAAAGTCCTAAAAGAAGGGCATCTCGTGTTTGCTCAATAGCAAGAATAGCAGTTAGCCCGGGAGAATATTGAACTTGAGTATCATAAAAATCATTGTAAATGCCTCGATCGTCTAAGCCACCTGCGACAAAACCAATGCGGACATTGCGATTGAGTGCACTTTGTATTGATCCTTTTTCTGTTTCATTAATCCCTTTGGAATCTTCAGAAGTAATGGGCCTTAAATTTCCTTCTTTTTTTGTGCATTCTGAGCTTCCCCAGGCATTATAAATTTCAACCACTCTTTCATATTCTGGCGCCACATCATCAAAGTGATACTCATATCCCTTTGCCATCGTTAAACACGGAATAGAGAGCAGCTCTTTGGGTGTATGTGTCTTATAGATTTTTTTTAAGATATTGCTTTTCGCATCTTTTTTTCTTAATAGGGGCTTATTGTCTTTCCAGTAAATAAAATGGCGCAATCCCTCTTCTTTGGGCTCGCCACACCATTGAAGTCCTAAAAAAGCCGTAAAGCGGTTATCTTCGTTATACTCGGCAACTTGTAGTGAAATCATTTTCCAAGCGTCATTGGAGGTCTCTTCAGGATCCTCGAAGGGTGAGGTAGCAAAAAATTGCAGTGATTTCTCATCGCGGATATGTTTTAAGAAGGATTCAATGTTCAAAGAAGAATCAAAACGTTCTGATTCACCATGCAAAAGTCCCCAATAAAGATTTTTGTCTGTTTCTGGGAAACATTTAATGGGGGATGAAAAGAATTTTGCCTTTGACTGCATGTTGAGCAGCTGGATGCGATAGACTCCTGCTTCATTAAAATACAGGTTAGGCAGAACAATAAAACCTGTCTCGGGCACGAATAGTTTCCATGTGAGATTTTCACGCAGATGCTCATAACTTAATTCAATGAGTGTATCTTCAGGGGCCTTATTGGTCAGATTGCCAAAATCATCTTCAAAACGAACCAAGACATCAAATCGCTTATTTTTTGATACTATGGAAGGAGCCAGAATACGGATCACAGCTAGTTTATTGCCGCGCACATCAATGGTAAAAACTTCCGGCTCTTTGTAGTCTCTTTTTCCTTTGGGATCGATATAAAGATTAAATGAGCGGCGCCTTTGGACAATGGTTTGCGCATGGTTGCCATTTTTTTCTTGGTTCTCCTTTTTATCGGGAGTGCCCATGAAAATAGTGAATGCATCACCTGCTTTTAGTTCATTAGGAAGTACAAATTCAAAAGAGGAGAAAGGATGATCTACAGAATCAACTTCTGTTGCTTCTAATACTTTCCCATTGGAAAGCTCCGCCCAAATAAGAGTTCTTTTAACTTTCAGATAAGTTTGAGGGATTTCCCAATCGATAGG
>CAYSQP010000112.1:0-3591 GCA_964433285.1 uncultured bacterium
CTGACCGTCCTTTTAAAATTTTAGCGCTGCAAGAGTGCAATATTCCTTTTATCAAAGGGTTGCAATGCTTGCTGCCAAAACATATCGATATTATTTATGAAGATAAATCCTTACAAAGGAAAGATCAAGAGATCATCCTATTTAATAAAAATGAATTAGAGTTTCGCCCCTATGAAAGCCGTCCCCTAGTGACAGATGCGTATCCATCTGCCCCTGGAAAGTTGCTCATGGATCTGATATTTAGAGATAAAATATCGGGAGAAAGATTCCAGATCATTAACTCCCATATTCCAGGAAGTCCTGATCTTCCAGGTAGATATGAATTTGCGCGCTATGTGATGAGCCACAAAAAAGAAGGCGCAACCACTATCGCTCTTGGGGATATGAATTTTGATCCCGTGCAAATGCAAGAAGCTTTTAATAAAGCTGCAGGTCCTTATAAATTTGAAAATAAGATCCGCTATTATACCAATGTGGATCCTTATCGAAAAACAGCGAAAAATATCGACCAGCTCTGGGTTTCAGAAGGAGCCACTGTCACAGCCGACCTTCCAGATGAAGTGCTGCCAGGGCTGCAAAGCACTGTGAATCAGCTTTTACCTCATGGTGATAACTTAGAAGGGATGTACAACCAAAAAAGAGTTGATGCCATTCAATTTATGAGAGTGCGCTGGAGACTTTATTTAGATCGATTGAAAGAATGGGAAAAGATTGTCTCTACCGTCTAAAATAGGCTATATTGCAGGGAATGAGCGTTGATCTTTCCTTGCTAGCAGACCAGGTGATGGTAGAAAAGGGATTTATCCCCGCTTTCCCAGAGCCTGCTCTGCAAGAGCTAAAAGAGATCCATTCCCCTCCTATTGATCCCTCTGTGCGCGATCTGCGCCATTTTCTCTGGGTTTCTATCGATAATGATAACTCCTTAGATTTAGATCAGCTGACCTACGCTGAAAACGATACGATTTATGTTGCCGTTGCCGATGTTGACGGACTTGTTAAAAAAGAGTCTGCCTTAGATCAGTACGCAGGCCATAATACAACGTCTGTTTACACGCCGACCAAAATCTTCCCTATGCTCCCTTCCAAACTCTCCAATGATCTAACATCACTGAATGAAAATAGCGACCGCACTGCCATTGTAATAGAAATGAAAATAGATGATAAGGGCGCCTTTTTTTTAGTCGATATTTATAAAGCTTTAGTGCGCAACCATGCCAAACTCGCCTACAATAATGTGGCAGCCTTTTTAGATACAAATGCTCTTCTTACCAACCCACTGGCAAATGATGCCATCCAACTTCAACTTAAAGTACAAGACCGCTTAGCGCAAAAAATGCATGCCTACCGCATGGAACAAGGGGCACTTAGTTTTATCACCATTGAAATGGTTCCTGTGATGAAAGATGGAGAGGTAGTAGGGCTTACTGAAGCCGTTTATAATAGAGCCAATGCCATCATTGAGAATTTTATGATTGCAGCTAATTCTTCAATGACCCGCTATTTTTCGGAAAACAAGCTTCCCACTTTAAGACGGATTGTGCGCACACCAAAACGGTGGGATCGGATCGTTGCACTTGCCAAAGAAAAAGGAGAAATATTGCCGCCTTCTCCTAATGCCAAAGCTTTAGAGCAATTTTTACTCAAACAGTTAAAACAGGATCTAGTCCATTATCCTGACCTTTCGCTGCTGATTATCAAATTGATTGGGCGTGGAGAATATATCTTGTCGCGTCCAGGTGAAAAATCGATGGGCCATTTTGATTTAGCGCTACGCGACTATGCCCATACCACAGCGCCTAATCGACGCTATCCTGACCTGATTATGCAACGACTTTTAAAAAGCCATCTTGATGAGCAAAAAATCCCTTATAACTTAAAACAGCTCTCTACCATTGCACGTCGCTGTACAGAAAAAGAAGATGATGCGGCAAAAGTGGAAAGGCGCATGCGCAAAACAGCAGCGGCCATGCTTCTTTCTCAGTATATTGGGGAGCATTATCAAGCTTTAGTCACCGGTGTGACCGATAAAGGAACCTGGGTTAGAGTGCTAACGCCCCCTATTGAGGGAAAACTGATTAAAGGGTTTAAAGATTTAGATGTGGGCGACCATGTTGAAGTGCAGCTATCCAATGTAGATGTGATCAAAGGTTACATTGACTTTGAGCGTATTTAAGCACTACGCTTACAGGCCATTTTATTAATCCCTTCAGTGCTTGCCGTGCCTTTCGCCAGTTCAATCAATTTTTTGTCTGCATTTCCTTCTTCGTGGGAAGAGTCATGGAGGAGCCGCTCTACTTTAAAGAGCTGAAAGTTTCTTGCATGTTCCTTAAGTGCGCCATAGCAAGCAATTTCAAAATGTTCGACTTGCTGGCAGCAATGGATAAGGGCTGCATCACGCACCATGCATTCATAGTTGCCTTTGATATATTTTTCAGCTTCTTTTAGAAGAGCTTTCATAGGGGCAGAGCTGCCTCCAGAGAGGTTTTCTTTTAACTCTTTGCCAATCAGTTCAAGCCGTTTAACTTGCTGGCGAGTTTCTTCGAGATGGTGTGCGAGTGCTTTTTTTAATGGGTTGGAGGAAGCCGCTTTAATGATTTTTGGCATTGCTTGTACGATCTGCTTTTCAGTGCTATACATTTTCTTAAGTTCTTCTATAAAAAAATCGTAAAAACCTTTCATATCGCCGCCTCTTGTTTAATAGTAAAAGTTGGGTCCAATCTCAATTTCAGTTGTGTCATTATTTGTTTCGATTTCCATATCCCATAAAGTGATGAACTTAATCGAGATAAGTACCAAGATGATTGCTAAAATAATGGCAAGTGCACTGGAGTATTTATAGCCCCAACTGCGGCTATAAGGCCATCGTGGCAGCGTTGCAATGAGCAGAAGCAATAGGATACAGATTAGGATCAATCCCATGGGAATTCCCTCTATTTGCATCCATAGCAGATTAAGGATTTCTAGGGAATATCCGAACCATGTAATTTAAGGAAAATTTGAATTTCTTGCTCTTCATTCATTAATTGAGAAAATTTTTCCTATGTTGTTTGCTTAAAAATAATTACAATGCTTGCAGCATTTTTTATCTTAGGCAATTGATGCAATATCGGAAACATTCCCGTGCTAATACGATTAGATTAACTATTAATATTTCAAAGGAACAATACGAGTATTTAAAAATTCTCGCTGCTCAAAAGAAAATATCGATTAATCAATATGTTATTGAGTATCTAAAAGACAACATATGTGAAAATGCAGTACCAAGAATAGCTGAGAAGACCGAATTTAAATCACTCTTAAAAGAAATCATTGATGAAGATGATGATATTCTTCGAAGGCTTGTATAGTTTACAGGATGGCAGGATCGGTATTACCGGCAAATATCGACCGCAAATGCGGTCGGCAGGATAAAATTATAAGAAAATATTCCATCTATTTTTATCCTGCCGCGATAAGCGACCCTGCCAGGACACTGATCTTTTTGTATCCTTGTTGATTATTTATGCAATGCAGAACGCTTCGCTTCGAATCCACACGACTCAAACTTTTGACTTTTTCTACCGCTATTTTTCAAAATAGCGGTAGAGGGAC
>CAYSQP010000113.1:0-3589 GCA_964433285.1 uncultured bacterium
ATTAAAATTTTTTTTTATTTCTGGGCCATAAAATGTTAGGAAAATTGGAAGCGTTAGGGTTTGGTGCAAGCAATTTTAAAATGGTTGATCGTGTAGGTGTGGCGTGGCTGGGAAAAAGTTGTGGAAGCTGCTTTTTTTGCAAAAAAGAGCAGGAAAATCTTTGCGACCACGGAATCTTTACAGGCTATCAGATAAATGGTGGCTATGCAGATTATTGCACAGCCCATGAAGATTTTGTATTTCCTCTTCCTTCGCAATTTTCTGATCTTCATGCAGCGCCTCTTTTGTGTGCTGGCATGATTGGTTATCGCGCTTATCGCATGCTAGAAGATAGCCACAATATCGGTTTTTATGGATTTGGCTCATCGGCCCATATTCTGATCCAAATTGCGCGCTATGAAGGAAAAAAAGTATTTACTTTTTCGCGCAAAGGCAATTTAAAAAATCAGGAATATGCCAAAAAAATGGGCGCCTTTTGGGCCAAAGACTCCACCCTTTTGCCTCCAGAGCCTTTGGATGGTGCAATCATTTTTGCCCCGATTGGCAGTTTGGTCATCGAAGCATTAAAGGCAGTGCGCAAAGGAGGCAAAGTCATTTGTGCCGGCATCCAGATGAGCGATATCCCTTCTTTCCCCTATGCACTCCTCTGGGGTGAAAAAGAGATTAAATCAGTGGCTAATTTGACACGGAAAGATGGTCGAGAGCTCCTTGAACTTGCCGTTAAAATTCCCATTAAAACTGATACCATTTCCTATCCGTTGGAAAAGGCCAATGAAGCTTTGAAAGATTTTCGGGACGGAAAAATTGAAGGAACCGCTATTCTACTGGTTTAGATGAGTGGCTACATCAAACCAAGCAGCTTGCTTGCTCAAGAATTGCCCTACTTCATGCAAATGCGCGAAGGGTTATATGCGCATTTAAATCCGCCGCTGATTAGTTTGATCGCAGACTATGCCGGTATTCCTAGAAAGATCAACACCGATAAAATGATTGCTCTTTTTTTAGAAGGGCCATCTCCCCTTCTTTCAAAATTTGAAATCGCAGCAGCCGCCGCAGATAGTCCTAATTATTTGTCATTTTTAACTAAATGCCAGCTGCAAAAACCGATGAAAGGCGCAACTGTTTTAAAAATTAGTCAGGAAAAAATATTGATGGTCTTTGCTAATCTTTATCTTTGTCTCCAGGCAAATAAAAAATTAGAGGAATTAAACACAACGTTTGACACTGATCTAGGAAAAAACGTAGCCAGAGTCTATGGAAAAGAGTATCGCAATTTTCCCCTTGGAATACAGGGAATTGATATCATTGAAAAGCGGCAAAGAGATCTTATCTGCCATAATTTTGTGTTTAGAAATGAACCCTGGTTTGATTCAGTAGGCTCTCATAGCTCTCTATTTACAAGGCCAGAGCTGGCAGCTCAATTTTTAGAATCTAAAGGCTACTTCAAATTAAAAACCGCAATCCCAAAAGCAACTGTGATGTATTGCACGGCAATAAAAACAACGCATTATGGGATTGTAGATTCAATTGAAAAGGGAATTGTGATGGTACGCTCTAAATTTGGACCATCGCATGTTTATAGGCACCGGCTAGAGCTTGTCCCTTACATTTATGGCCATCAGGTTTTTTTCTTTTCAAAACAAAAACCTACTCCGACTTCGAAAATTGGCTTACTTTGGGGTCGGCTATTTTCATCAGTTCTTTCGAAGGCATCTGGATAGATTCTGTTTTCAGTCCGCAGCTAAAAACCACTTTTTTGGACCGAAATACCTGTTCATCAAAATAGTTTTCAAGATTCAGAAGGTTTCCAAAAGGCGGCACTCCACCCACCATAAGACCATAGCGCTCTTTAATCACTTCAGGGTTTTCTAAATCACATTTTTCGCCCACAATTTCCATCACTGCTTTTAAATCCAACTTAAGATGCGCAGGAAGATTAAACTGATAATTTTTTTTGCTGCTTTTGCCACGCAAAATAAGCGATTTCACCCCCTCTTCTAAAGGGGTTTGACGCACAGCGGCAGCTGTTGTGGAAGTGGCCGTTTCCTCATGCATGAAATGTTCAAAGGGAATCTCCTGCTCTTTTAAGCGGCGGATGATCTCATTGCGCATATTTTCGCCGCCAAAAACGATTTTTGCTTTGATGCGATTGCCGGCGATCCGTTTGGTATCTGAAGGAAATAGGCTGGCTTCACGAATATTTTTTAGATGCAGTAGGGTCATTGTGAGCCGCTCTAGCCCCATCCCAAATCCACCATGGGGCGGCATGCCATATTTAAAGATCGTTAAATAGTCCTCAAAATTCCCTGGGTCCATCCCCTTCATTTTAATGCCATCCACCATCGACTCATACGTATCACGCCGCTGTCCTCCTGATGTAATCTCAAGTCCAGCACACAGAAGATCAAAGGTGTTGGTTAGCGCGGGATTCTCTTTGTTGGGATAAGCGTAAAAGGGCCGTTTTTCCATCTTCCAATCAGTAATAAAAATAAGATCGGTGCCATGCTCTTCAAACGCATATTTGCATAGCTCTTTTTCAGCCGCAGGGCTTAAGTCGGGCTCTTTTCTTTCATCAATCCCCGTGCGTTTAAAATAGATCTCTTGCGCCTTTTCAAAAGAAACACGTGGAATAGCCACTTCATCAGGCGCACGTGCCAGCTGCGTTTCTAAAATTTCTAATTCTTTATAGCAATGCTTTTGCAGATGTTTTAAGATCGCTTTGATCACCCCTTCTTGTACATCAAGAATTTCATGCCAGCGGTCGAAAAAACCCATTTCAAATTCGAGCTGTTTGCCTTCAGAAATATGGCGTGGAGTATGGGAAGGTTCAGCACGGAAAAAAGGAGCAAGCGAAAAGACCCGTTCATAGACACCGACCATGATCTGTTTATAAAGCTGGCTGCTTTGTGCTAATGTGGCCGTATATCCAAAATAATCGACATTAAAAAATTCAGCGCCGCCCTCGGAAGAGGCGCCAATTAAATTAGGAGAAAAATACTCTACAGCCCCCACATGATCATGCATGTAGTTGCGATAAGCATGTGCAATTTCTGCTTGGATTTTAAAAACAGCTGCAATTTTTCGATTTCTAAGCGCAATCGAGCGATGGTCTAAAATAAATTCTAATTCAGAGGCGATCTCAGGTTTATAATATTCAACAGGCGGAGGATCAACAACCGCTGTTTCTACTTCGATACGCGGCTCAACGATTTCCACGCCTAAACCAGCTTGCATTGACCGAGACGCTTTGCCATGGACACGCACAATTGATCCAGGCTGTAAATGGCCTACCTTTTTAGCCTCTTCCTTATTTTCCACTACAATCTGGATAAATCCAGTGCGGTCTCTTAAAATAAGAAAATTTAATTTTCCTAAAGGCCGAAAGCTGCTGATCCAGCCTCGCACCATCACAGGCCGATCAATATGGCGTATAAGATCTACAGCTAATATCCGTTCCATATCTGGTGGAATATACCATCTTGATTCTAAAAAATCCCTAAAATTGTTTTAATGCGGTTTGTGAACCTATCCTATATAAAATGAGAAACATGCTTTTTGAATCTTTTTCCATATCTTTTAGAACTGCTTC
>CAYSQP010000114.1:0-3556 GCA_964433285.1 uncultured bacterium
TTCCTTTCAGCGATTGCTGCAAGGCAAAAAGATGCTCTTCATCAAAAATTTTATTCTCTACATCAAATTCTAAAAGCCGCTGTGCTAATTCAGAGAGGTTAATACGTGCACAGCCAAGCCGTTCGATGGCCATGCCAGCTGCGATGTTGGCAAGCTGCGCTGCATACTTGACATCAAGGCCATTGGCCAGTGCAATGCCAATTGTTGCCAGCACTGTAGCGCCTGCGCCTGTCACATCTTTTACCTCTTTGGAGCGCACAGGAAAATCAAATCTTTCTCCTGATTTATGGAAAAGGGTAATCCCTGCCTCTGAGCGGGTAATAAGCAGCTCATCAACACTACATTTTTTCAAGATCATTTTTGCTACTTCATCCAGCGGCGCTTCTTGTGGCAAGCGAGCCGCTGCATAGGCTTCAGAAAGATTGGGTTTTAAAATTGTAGCGCCCTGGTACTTTGTAAAATCATCCCCTTTTGGATCAACAATCACGGGGATTTTCTTTTGTTTTGCCATGTCAATGACAGTGGCAAGAAGAGAACGGGTCAAAAATCCTTTTCCATAATCGGAAATTGCAATGGTTTGGCATGCCTCTAAAAGAGGGGGAAGTTTTTCTATAATCGTTTGTTCAACTGTTTCCGGCATGGGGCTAATGCTTTCAAAATCCACCCGCAATACCTGCTGGGAATCGGCAATCAGCCTATTTTTTACAGGTGTTTTAAACCCTTTTTGAAAGATAAGACCTTCAATATTGACTCCCTCTTTTTCTAAAAAAGAGCGTAGCTCCTCGCCTGCAAAATCATAGCCAACGCGCCCAATCGCGGTGATTTCGGCGCCCAGTGAAATAAGGTTTAAAACAACGTTACCAGCACCTCCTGGGCGACTTTCTTCTTTTTGGACATTCAAGACAGAGACAGGCGCCTCAGGAGAGATTCTTTTCACTTTGCCTGTTGTGTAAGTGTCCAGCATAAAATCGCCGATAACAAGCACTTTTACGGCATTAAAACGGCTGAGCATTCCAATCAGTTTCATGGAAATTACTCTACCACTTTTTGTCAGTTAAAAGATAGCCCTGGACATAATCTTTAACAGCCTCTTCCAAATTATAATCGCTCATAGGAGTGCTGTCATGGGCCTTGTAGTAGTTGTCCATCGCTGCACAGGTATAGTTCTGATATTGTCCCAAAAGTGCTTGCGGCATTTCAATGTATTCGATTTTCTCTGGCAGTTCCAAAGCTTTAAAAAGCGCTTTTGCAAGTCGATTCCAAGGAGAGGCTATCCCGCTACCGATATTAAACAGGCCGCAGATGTTATTTTCTAAAAAAAGGCAGGTCATTTTCACAGCATCTTTCACATAGATAAAATCGCGGCACTGATCGCCATCAGAAAAACGGTGCGGCTCTGAGGATTTAAAAAGCTGTACAGCACCTTGGTTTTTCACAACAGGAAACATTTTAAAAACCATAGAGGCCATATGATTTTTATGGTTTTCATTGGGTCCAAACACATTAAAATATTTGAGCCCAACAATTTGATTAAAAACATTTTCTTTTTTTGCCCAAAGATCAAAAAGATGTTTTGATTTCCCATAGAGATTTAGGGGTTGTAGCTGCTTAAGCCCTTCTAAATCATCGGAAAACCCAAGCTTTCCATCGCCATAGGTAGCTGCCGATGAAGCATAGATAAACCGGATCTGATGTTTAAGCGCCATTTTGGCAAGTTTAACGCTGTAGTGATAGTTATTTTGCAATAAATAGTCCCAATCTTTCATGGTAGTATCGCTGCAAGCTCCCAAGTGAATGATGGCTTTGACTTCTCTTCCATGGGTGTCAAGCCACGGGAAAAGAGCCTCTTTAGAAAGAAATTGCTCGTATTTTTTACCCGTTAAATTGGCTGTTTTAAGATGCTCATCAACTAAGACAAGAGCCGCAATGCCGCGATCATTTAAGTAGCGCACAACACAGGACCCAATAAATCCAGCCGCCCCTGTAACAATGATCAGCCCTTCATTTTCTAATACCATTTTCCCTCTTGCCTTTGCACAAATTCGACAGGGTAAAAATCCACATTTTTAAGAGAAGGATTCAGCACTTGTCCAAAACAGAAAAAGCTGCTTCCACTCCCTGTCATCACAGCTGTTGTAAATCCTAAGTTGTATAGCTGCTCGCGCAATAGAATAAGTGAAGGACATAATTGGAAAGCAGCGGTTTCTAGATCATTAAAATAGCTGTTTTTTAAAAATGCGCGTCTAGGGACCATCTCAAGATTTAAAGCGCGATACACATCCGGGGTAGATAAGCTCTCTTTGGGTTTTGCAATCCATAAAGTTTTTTTTTCAGACGCTAATTTTTCTTGGACAAGCTCACCTTTACCTGTGCAGTAGGCCGTCCCTTTTGAAAAGAAAAAGGGCACATCAGCGCCAAGAAGAGCGGCCCAGTTTTGTAAAGTTTCCCATCCAATTTTTTTTCCTGTCAACTGGTTTAAGGCAAAGAGCGTAGATGCTGCATTGCTGCTTCCTCCACCTAGTCCAGCTTGCATTGGAACTCTTTTGATCAGGTGGAAATCACATGTGATGGCAAAACCTGTTTTTTCTCTAAATAAAGCTGCTGCTTTTAATATCAGGTTAGAAGGGCCGCAAGGAAGCGCTGGGTCAGTACAGGTCAGACTTTCGCATCTGCTTTTCTGCACAAATAGCGTATCTCCCAAACTAATTGTCTGCATCAGAGTTTCCACCTCATGAAACCCATCCTTGCGCGCTCCAAGAACATGAAAAAATAGATTGATCTTGGCTGGAGAAAAAAGCCGCAGCATGCTTTTTATGCAGAGGGTGCTGTTTCAGATGGCAAAGTCACTTGCCCTTCAGCAACTATATTTAATGTAAATTTAGCAGGGACAGCTTCTTTTAGTTTCAGACTAATTTCACGCGCTCCAAGCTCTTTAACAGGAGATGGCAACACTACATTGCGTCTTTCTAGCTCGATCCCTTCTTTTTTCAAAAGATCAAGAATATTAAATACAGTCACTGAACCATACATATGGCCTTCTTGGTCTACTTTCACAGAAGCTGTGATGGATAAGCCTTCAATGCGTGCAGCAAGCTCTTCTGCCTCTTTTTTATCCACGATGGCTTTTTTAGCTCTTTCTTCTTTGAGTCTTTCTTGCATCCGCAGAGTGCCTTTAGTGGCAAAAACTGCTTTTTTCTGAGGGATTAGGAAATTGCGTGCAAAGCCAGGTTTTACACTGACAACATCTCCACTTCTTCCTAAGTCATCAACATCATTAATTAAAAGTAATTGGTTTTTCATAAATTCTTTTTCCTTACTCTGTGGCTACAAAAGGTAAAAGAGCCATATGCCGTGCTCTTTTGATCGCTTTAGCAAGCATTTTTTGATGATAAAAAGAAACACCAGTGATCCGACGCGGAATGATTTTTCCTCTTTCAGTGATAAATTGAGATAGGGTGTTGATGTCTTTGTAGTCGATATGGCGGGCGCCTGCCTCGTTTAATGGGGCGGTTTTTTTTTTTTTAAAGA
Organism: uncultured bacterium; assembly: GCA_964433285.1. Lineage (GTDB taxonomy): Bacteria > Chlamydiota > Chlamydiia > Chlamydiales > Rhabdochlamydiaceae > DATIJP01. The sequence goes on from CAYSQP010000114.1 coordinate 3,529, forward strand.
TTGGTAGAAGTTTGTGTAGGGTAAATGG
>CAYSQP010000115.1:0-3556 GCA_964433285.1 uncultured bacterium
CCAAAAAAGAATAAAAAAAGAGAAAAAAGGAGATTTTTTTTAAAACAGACATGACAGCTAATTTATCACTCATGATGAAAAAAATCATCTTTCTACTGAGTATTGCATCCACTGGCTTTTGCCATATTTATCCGATTCAATTTTCTATTTCTGAAACAAAAATTGTGGAAAAAGTCCCTGAAAAAACACAAGACTTTGCCCGGCTAATCCCAGGCGATGTGAGCACCTACATCTATACGGATGAAACAGAGTATTATAAAGATTACAGCCGCTCCTATTTTGCACTGACCTGGAAAAAAGGGGGATGGGATTGTTTAAGGCATTATGAAATATTGGCAAGTGGCTGCATTCCTTATTTTGTGGATTTAGAAAAATGTGATACCGATACAATGCCATTTTTTCCGAAAGAGCTGATTCTTGAAGCGATGCACTTGGAAGGGGTTGCTTACCCCAATATTGATCATGATAAATTCAATAAAGAGAAGTATTTTGAAATTTTAAATCAACTGCTTGAGCATACCAGAAAGTATCTGACCGCAAAAAATCTGGCTCAGTATGTACTTGATACAATCCATTACACTGGGACAGGGAAGATTCTCTATTTAACGAGCGACCCTTCGCCTGATTATTTGCGCTGCTGCAGTTTAATTGGATTTAAAGAACTTTTGCAGAATCGCGTCGTGGATTTTCCTAAAATTGACCATATTTATAAAAGCTATGGAGAAGATCCAAGACAGTTATATGGCAGGGGATTTACCTATGCTAAAGTCGTAGAGGATTTGCCCATCGATCGCAGCGCAATAGAAAAGCAGATTTTGCAAAAAGAATTTGATCTCATTATCTATGGGTCTGTGCATCGAGGAGCAAAATTCCATGATCTTGTGCAGCTGATCTATGAACCTGATGAAATTATCTATTTTTGTGGAGAAGATCAGCATCAATGCCCATACACCAATTTACCCCATTTATTTTTAAGAGAATTTGGTTCAAAATGAACCTATGAACTTACTCTTTATTTTCTTTTGCTTAGTAGCCCATTTACAACTTTGTGGATTTGGCACGCAGGAGCTTTTTGCTAAGTATCCTAATCGTTATTTCATTGAATCAGGCAGTTATGCAGGCGATGGCATACAGATGGCGCTTAATGCAGGATTTTCGACAATTTTTTCTATTGAACTTTCTCCCCATTACTATAAGCGATGCTGCCACCGCTTTAACTCTTACCCCAATGTTAAGCTTTACCAAGGGGATTCTGGCCACATTTTATCCACAGTTTTGCAACAGATCGATGCACCTGCCACTTTTTGGCTCGATGGCCATTATTCATCAGGAGATACAGCAAAAGGAATGACAAATAGTCCCATTTTGGCAGAGCTTGAAGCGATTGGTGCTCACCCCATTAAAACACACACACTTTTAATCGATGATATTCGACAGTGCGGTAGCGTAGAATTTGATTTTGTAGAACTTGATATGATTGTCCAAAAAATTTTAAAGATTAATCCAAATTACACGATTTCATTTGAAGATGGATTTGTCCCCAAAGATGTTTTAGTGGCACAAGTTCCCAAAAGAGAGATCCGGGTTGTTTGCACCTCAGCACTGATCGATTATAATTATGAGATGCGGAAGCAGGAATATATCCGCTCTTTTCAACTCTTTCAAAGTTATGGTTATGCGCCTTATGTCTTTGAAGCATGTCATCCTGCATCCCCCTCTTTTTTAGAGCAGTATGCTGCTGATGTCTTTTATTCTAATGTCAATGATGCGCGGCTCATCAATAAAGGGGTCAATGAAGCAAGATCTTTGATGGAAGGCTTTAAACATTATCAGTTTAATGCCGCTGATATGATTATTAAAATGACAGGAAGGTACCATTTAGAAAGTCGTGATTTTTTAAAAATAGTAGAAGAAAATCCCGATGCAGACATGTTTGTTCGCTGCGATGAGGCTTATCCCACACCTTTTGGAAAAGTATTTACAGGCTGTTTTGCGCTTCGCTACAAATTATTTAAAGAGATGCTAGAGAGTATAGATTTTGAAAAAATGGAAAGAGAGCTGATTGACTTTGAAGTAGAGGTAGCCAATTTTGCACAAAAGCTGGTCGCGCGCGGCACAAAGGTGGTCTATTTGAAAAACTTACAGGTATCGGCCAATATTGGGAGTCCATTCCCACCGCAATTATCTTTCTGGTGAGATGCGCTTTAGAATTGTAAAGCCATGGTTATTATAGTGGCGTGCAAAGAGCGTCCACTCAGGATGATATGCTAAAAAATCTTCAACAGCTGGCCAGAGCCCTCTTTTACTTCTATTGTAATGCGCAGGGTATTCTGAATAGTTGCCCACATAAGCATCATCATCCATATTACCCCATGGGGCGCTTGTGTCGTGCATTGCGATATAATGGCTTACTTTAGGAGAGAACTTTTCTAGCTCATAAGTCAAATGGCAATAGGTGTGTAGAGAGTCAATAAAAAGCAGTTCCATTTCTGGAATATCGATATCCATATCGTTGGCATTCCAAAATTCAAAGTTGATGCCATTTCCTTCCGATAGTTTCATGGCTGAGTACAAAATTTCAACAGGGGGGTAGTAGATATCGATGCCGATATAGGAACGGGTAGAGGTGCTATTTTCAGATAGTCCCTGGAGAAGGCCCCAGCTCGAGACCATGCCGCGCAGACCTATTTCCACTACAGTAGAGCATTCTGAAGCCAATTGCCTTAGTAGTGGCAGATGCTCATAGATGTCTGAATATTCAGAACAACATTTGATATATTGCTTTTCTAAAGTAACTTTCTCAGGAGAAGCGCAATTTAAAGTAGCAAAAAGGCAAACAAGAGAAAAGATGAGCTTTTTCATATCAATTCATTGTATAAAAAATACCATCAATAATCGAGATTTCTTTTCGTGCCCTTGCCCGTGCCCGATTTTTTATAATGATATAAATCTGTAATATTTATAAGTATTCATTGAAATACAGATTATGTTATTATTTTCGCCATGAACAGAATTGAATATTATATAAATCTTTATAGTCCTGTTGTAAATGAACTAAGAAGCGGACTTGGACGGGATCTTGATAAGCTTATCGCCAGTATTAAGAGTTTGATGAGGCGCTTATTTCCTTCTTTTTTTGCAGAGCCGCGACCAGTCCAATTAGAAAGAAGACCAGAGATCGCCTCTAGTGCTCTTTTAGAAAGGGTTCCTTCTTTGGCTAACTCTTCTAACGCAAGCAGCTCTTTGGAAAACCGAGTCACAATTCATAGTCGTAATATTGTGCTCTTTGATGAAGAGCTGCTTAATGTAATACTTGATTTTTCTACTCCTTTGGATGTGAACAGTATGACACAAGTATGTCATGAAATATACGCCATACCTTCTAGAAATGATATGCAACGCAAGGCAATCACCAATGTTTATTTAGATATCTCTTTTTTGCCAAAAGATTGGTCTAACTTTGGTGTCATTAGACCGTTTTTAAGTTCAATTCCAGAAAATATCCGCGCTGTTCTAAATAGCAACTGTCCTTTTAATCCAGGAAAAATCGTTGCTC
>CAYSQP010000116.1:0-3542 GCA_964433285.1 uncultured bacterium
GATGCCCGTCAATTCCTCAGCAAAATGCATTGCGTCGCATAAACTACCGCCATTGCCAGCAATAAGCAGCTTTCCACCTTTACGGAAACAGAGCGCAATTAAAGCCGCTGCGCTTTCAATAAACTGAACACTTTCAGGTTCTTTCAAAAAAATTGTTGCACGGATAGCATCCTCTACTGAGGATAAAATCGCATTTTTCATGCGGTGTACTATAACAGTAGAGAGAATTTATTGACAGGGGTGATTAAAATAATTTTTAACTATTTATTCGAAGATTTTGATTCTTGGTGAGCCGAGAGGAATAGTATCCAGACCTTGCATATATCTTTGTCGATCTGTCTCGCTTTCAAATTCAAACTCTACTGGCTGCGCCATTGATTGAGAAGTTCTCGAACTTTCTACCATCGCCTCAAAAAGTTTATCTAAATCTTTTAAAAAAAGAGGATCATTTTTGAATACTTCTTCTATCTCATCATCAATATCTTGATTGATGAATTTGTAGAATTGATTATTCTCATCAAAAACAGGCTCTTCTTCCTGTTTTTTTTCAAATAAATGGTTATTTAAAACAACAGGTGCAAATAGAAGGACAAACAGAAGAGTCAATGATAAAAGAACTGTGCTTGGCAAAATCATTGTGATTTTTCCTGCCAGCGTTGAATAGTTTGCAATAGGACGATAAATCCGATCTCTTAAAAAGGCATATTGTGCTTTAAATACAGTGGAAATGTCGGCCGCCGTACTTTTTAGTGCATTGATAGATTGAATAGTCAGTGTCATATTTTATTCTCCACACTCCGAATAGGTGTCAAAGTCATCTGTATCATTTGCATACAATTTTTCTGAGATCACTGGACCATCACCATTAATAGAGTAAGAAACAGGTTCATCATCTTCTACATCTTCTACAGCTTCTAGCTCTTTACAATCGATTGTCAGCCTTTCGCCTTCTAGTTCTGGTAAGTAATATCTTGCAAAATCAATGAACAAGACAAATAGACCCAAAGAAAGGGGTACAATGGATAACATGAGCATTAAAAAGCCAGCTGGGATTGCAGCTACTATCTGTTTTACAACTGGAATATCAATAGAATCGCGTACTTTTCTATAGACTGCCTGCACTAAATCTTGTTCTTTAGTCAGAATAACCCGTGCGTCATCTAAGGTACTTGAAAATGGTGTAATCGGTTTTATTATTGTCATAAATAATTACTTCTATTAAATTTATAAATAATTATATCATAAATTTTAATTATATTATATTAAATATTTAACTATTTGAATATAAGTAGGTTACGATGAAAATAGCCATTGTAGGAGCAACAGGAGCGGTGGGCGAGGAGCTCCTCAAAGTCTTAGAGAAACGGCGGTTTCCTATAGAAGAACTTTTCTGCTATGCCTCAGAAAAATCGGCAGGAAAAACCGTGACTTTTGCAGGCAGTCCCATCCCCCTCAAAACCTTAAGGGAGGATTCCTTCCAGGGGATCGATATCGCTCTATTTAGCGCAGGCAAAAAGGTCTCTTCCCATTTTGCCCCTTTTGCAAAAAAGTCAGGGGCCATTGTGATCGACAATACCTCCGCATTCCGCATGGATCCCACTGTTCCCCTTGTGATTCCTGAGGTTAATGGCCATCTGATCAAAAAGCACCAAGGCATCCTTTCATGCCCTAATTGCGTTGTGGCCATTATGCTTACGGTACTCTCTTGTCTGCATAAAAAATATCAGATTAAACGAATCGTGGCAGCGACCTACCAAGCTGCCTCTGGCGCCGGGCGAAAAGCGGCCCAAGAACTCCTCCTAGAGACACAAGCTTATTTAAATAGACAACTCTTTGAACGCACAGTCTTTTCCTACCCTTATGCCTTTAACCTTTTTCTCCATAATTCTCCTGATGAAGAGGGCAAAATTATCCAAGAGACGCGCAAAATTTTAGAAGATGGATCCATTGCTACAGCTGTCACTTGCGTGCGCGTGCCTGTTTTGCGCGCCCATTCCATTGCACTCAATGTAGAATTTAGAAAAAAAGTGACAAAAGAGGATGCCCTCTCTCTATTAAAAGATGCCCCTGGAGTCGCTCTTTTAGAAGAATGGGAAAAAAATCGTTTTCCGATGCCATCCGATGCGACTTTGCAAGATACCGTCTTTTGCGGTAGAATCCGTGAGGACACAACGCAGCCCAATACACTCGACATGTGGGTTGTTGGTGACCAGCTCCTTAAAGGAGCGGCACTCAACTGTGTTCAGATCGCGGAACAATTATGTTTAAATTAACAGAAGAGAATCGAAAGTGGTGGATTTTGGCAGCTATGTCCAGCACCATTTCGATGATTTTTATTGATATCACAGTGCTTCCTGTGGCGCTGCCCACAATCCAAAAACTACTCAACTTTTCTGATTTAGCGCTGCAGTGGGTTGTGAATTCCTATACCCTAACTTTGACCATTTTAGTGCTTGCAGGAGGAAGATTAAGCGATATTTTAGGCGCAAAAAGAATCTTCTGTTATGGCATCTGCCTTTTTGCACTTGCATCAGCGCTCTGCGGCTTAAGCAATAGCCCTTCTTGGTTTGTTTCTAGCCGAGTGCTCCAAGGCATTGGCGGCGCGCTACTACTTCCTTCTACCTCCATTATTATTTATGCTGCCTTTCCTCCCCATCAGCGCGGAAAAGCGATGGGGATTTTCGTGAGCATCGGTTCGATTTTTCTTTCACTTGGTCCATTTATTGGAGGCATGCTCACAGAATATTTAAATTGGCGCTATGTGTTTTGGATGAATTTGCCGGTAGCTGCCCTTGGACTTCTACTAGCACTCTATTCCGTTCCACGATCGATATGCAAAAAAGAGCAGTTTGATTATTTCGGTTTTTTCACCATGAGCTGCGGCATTAGCTCCCTTGTTATTGGCATCATGCAATCCAAACAGTGGGGATGGCATTCGCCTTTAACGCTCACATTGATTTTTGCAGGCCTTGCGCTGATCTTTCTGCTGGCCATTTTTGATCGCAATGTCAAAGATCCTTTCATTAATTTTACTCTTTTTAAAAACCGCTATTTTATTGGATCGATTGCAACTACTTTTTGCACCCAATTTATTGTGATGGCAACAGTTTTTTGGTCGATTTATTTCCAAATAGGACTTGGATTTACTCCCGTAGAAGCAGGCACTCTTTCCCTTCTTGCCAATATCCCTGTGATGATTGCTGCGCCGACAGGCGGTTTTCTGCTGGATCGTTTCGGCCCCCGACTTCCGATCACTATTGGCTATTTTTTTATTATCGGCTCGCTCCTTTGGTTTTTGCAAGTACTCCATTTAAAAAGCACACCGATGCTTTTGTCTGCTGTTATTCCGTTTGGTTGTGGGATCCCGATGATTTCAAGCTCTAGCTTCAATGCTGCCCTCCATGAGGCGCCTCAAGATAAAAGAGGCATGGCCTCAGGGCTTATTTCGACAGTCAGACAATTTGGCGCTACGTTGGGTCTAGCCGTTTTTGGGGCTTTTTTTCTCTATTCACAAAACGCCTACTTTTCAGTAGCGCTGCCCC
>CAYSQP010000117.1:0-3541 GCA_964433285.1 uncultured bacterium
CCGATCTTCTTCCCAATCTTATCTTTCTAATTAGCTGGGCAAGGGCACGTTAAAAAATAAACTAATCCCTCTCTCTTAACTCTCAAGTCCTTTGTGTTCTCTGTGGTTGCATTTTGCGGCCCATTTACGACACTGTGTTTTTCTTGCTAAGAAATTTAAAGTTTTAAAAATCTATAGCATTTAAAGAATGGGGACGGGAATATTCGAAAGGTGTAGAAAAAGAAAATGAAGGCAATTGCACAACAAAGCGGGATGATTAAATTATGATTGATACAATGATTGTTTTAGCACTCAGTTGCTGGATTCTGTATAAGATCTATAAAAAGAAAGAAATAAAACTCTTGTATGTTTTGATTTTTTTACTGCTTTTCCAACTCTCAAAATGGCCGTTATATATCCCAACTTTAATGTCTTTTAGTTTTATTTCCCTTGCTGCAGGGGGCATTCTTTTTTATGAATATTATTGGAAACGTAAAGATAAAATGGCAATTTCCTTTTCTATTCTATTCATTGCTTTTAGCATAGTTTTTTTCACGCAAGCTGAAAAGATAGAAGAGACAAAACTGCACAATGCTATCACAAAAGTAATTGAAATCGCCAAGAAATAAAATTTCAGATGCAACCACGGAGGCACAGAGAAAATCCCTCCTTCTTAATAACGGAGCCGTGCCCGTGTGCGTGCCCGCGCCCGATTCTTTGCCGCATCTATCATTTCGTTGATTCCTAGGACTATAAAAGTTGCAAGCAAAGATTGTTTTAAAGTACAATTTTGCCTTCTTACAATTAGAGAGGTCAAAGTGAAAATTCATATCGGACCACCACCAGCTGTAATGCCGCTTCCTTCTATCAACACACTCATCGTACCATTTATTGTAAAACCAATCGTTGATGGCATAGCTCTCTGGACTCTTGATCAATTGGATACAGCCCAATGTGATTCAACTTTAAAGAACTGTTTAAAGACTGCTGCACAGGTAGCTATGATCGCAGTGATGGCGCTTAATGCTTGGATTGCGATCCAAGGATTAGCTATTGGCGGTAGCATGTTGCAAGATGTCTTGTATTTTCAATACCAGATGCGTAATGTTAGCCTTTTACTTGGGGCAACAGCTTTTTGTAGTATTGTTTATATTTATTTACAGTCATGGATTTTTATAGAAACGTCTAATAAAGTTTTAAAGAGTTATTATCGGCATGTTAATGAGATGTATGCACCAGCATCAGTTAATCTTAGCTTAAAATATTGGTTGCATTTTTCTTTCCAATCCTTAAATCCCTTTTTTTGGGGGAAACATATATGTTTCGGATGTCAGCAATATTTATAGAAAGGAAAACAGATTTTTAGGGTCTGTCACAGCGGGCACCATATCCAATCGATGCCCTACGTCATGCTCCTGGGCAAGCATGTGCACCAGACGCAAAGTGCTATAATCTTCTAAGGCAAATCCGACAGAATCAAAAAGGGTGATTTCTTGGGCGGAGGCGCGTCCCTTTTTTTTGTGCGTCACAATCTCCCATAATTCTGCAAAGACTTTGTCTTTGCCCCCGAGCTGCTGGATTTCACCCTCAATGCTGCTCTGCTCAATCTGCTCTACGACAATTTTACTCTTTGCAACAAGGGATGGATCAAGTTCTGTTTTGCCTGGGCAATCTCCTCCGATTCCATTAATGTGGCTGCCCGGCTTTACCCAACTGCCGACAACGACTTTTTGCTGTCCTTTTTCTGCAGTAGCGGTAGTGATAATATCGCTTTGTTCTACCACAGATTGCCCATTTTTGCAGGGATGCAATTTCAATTTAAAAGGTTTTAAATTTTGAGCGAATTTTTCCATCGCCTTGGGATCGATATCAAAATAGTAGATGGTGTCTAACCCTAAACTGAAATGGTGGGATAAAACCTGAAATTCACTTTGTGCGCCTGTGCCGATAATGCCAAATGTTTTCACATTTTTTCTCGCCATATATTTAGAGGCAAGGGCAGAGGTTGCGGCTGTGCGGATCGCTGTGAGCAACGTCATCTCAGAGATGAGCAGGGGATAACCTGAGGCAACATCGGCAAGCATACCGACTGCTACTACGGTAAGATGGTTTTGTAATGGGTTATTAGGGTGGCCATTGACTAGTTTAAAGGAATAGTACTCTTTATCAGAGATTGGCATGAGTTCAATCACACCATGGGGATAGTGAGTTGCATGGCGCGGCGATTTATCAAATTCTTTCCAGCGAGAGTAGTCTTTTTCTAAGCGCTCAATGAGCTTAAGCATAAAAGTCTTAAGCGTGACTTTGCGCACTAAAGTTTGTAAATCGGCTACTGTTACTATGCGGACCATGAGTAGGCTCCTCTGATCCCTCTCATAGCCGATTGGGGTGATCTTGTAAATCCTGTGCAATGGGTATTGCAGGATTTTGCAGGATTAACGCCCTTTGGAATGACCTTTGGCGCGCATATGCTTCATCGCATTGCGTGATGCACCAAAGTCTTTGGATTTACCCCCAAAAAAGCCTGGATTTTGCGCTGAACCCTTTTTGCGCTTTTCTTTGCCGCCTATAAAGCCTTCATTTGGTTTTTTCTCTGACATAAGTAACCCTCCATATTCCACCCATTATAGACTTAAAATCGTTTAAATTAGAACATTCTAGGATGAATTGTTGGAAATGCAATGCTCATCTTCCTGATCCGAATTGGGGGAAGCTCTCATTTAGAGCCTGTTGCGATGCGTGCGGTGCAGCGCTGCACTGTTGTAAAAATTGTAAATATTATAAGCCAGGGCACCCTAATGATTGTCTAGTTCCTGGGACTGAATGGGTTGCAGATAGGACAGCCACAAATTTTTGCGAAGAGTTTGCTCTTTTGGATAAAAAGAGCCCCCTTAAGCCATCCAATGGTAAGCAGAAATTTGATGACCTATTCAAGTAGACCAGGCCCTTTTAAGGCCTGATCTTACTAATTATTCATTAGATGTTTTTAATATGGCGAGAGAGTCTTTTGAGGTCCACTGACAAGCGATGGATTTTGCGAGATAACATGTATTTTTTCCTTCGGAAGGTTTTTGGATTAAATCTTTTCATATATGCATCCTCTTAATTAAGTGGTTTTATAACGAACTGGATTTAATTAAACTAATCCTTTCGTCTAATTTGAATATACAAAATAATAAAATTTATTTAAATAAATATTAAATTGGATGCGTAACTGGTTTATTTTCGTTTGCTTAGGCTTAAAGGCCCAGAACCGAAATGGGTCAGTAAAAGGGCTGCGCCGAGGAGGGCAAGGTTTTTCATAAACATGGCTTGCTGCACGCTACCCCAACCTGGATCGCTCACTGTCCAGAAACGGTGCATAATGAAAGTGACGGGGACTAAGAAAATCACAAGGAGCCACGCCCCTAGGCGGGCTTTGTAGCCAAGAAGGACGCTAATGCCGCCAAGTAAGGCAAGAAAGGCAGATAGAGGAACTAAGAAACCGGCCATAGGAACGCCAAAGGAAGTGAGTATATACAGTGTTTGTGCTTAAAACGGGCCAAAGTGTGAAGGAAAAAAA
>CAYSQP010000118.1:0-3507 GCA_964433285.1 uncultured bacterium
GGACTTCCGGATGAAAAATCGATTTGGCAAAGCGGATTGAAGCCCAATAGGGCCGCAGGGGGGCGCGAAGCTTGCCCCCGACGTCTATTCACGCCTTTTTCCTTTTTTTATATGATCTCTTCTCATTGAAAAATAAACAGGAAATGGGGGACAATGGCGGCTCTATGAAGAAAGTGAGAACAAGAATAGCCCCCTCTCCCACTGGCGATCCCCATGTAGGAACTGCCTATATGGCACTTTTCAATTTTATTTTTGCACGCCATTTTAAAGGAAATTTTATCCTCCGCATTGAAGACACTGATCGCGAACGCTCTCGCCCCGAATACGAAAAAAATATTTTTGAAGCTCTGAAATGGGCCCAAATTCCTTGGGATGAAGGTCCCGATATCGGCGGCCCTTATGGTCCCTATCGTCAATCAGAAAGAACGGAAATCTACCGCAAACATTGCTACAAATTATTAGAAGAAAATAAAGCCTATAAATGCTTTGCAACTCCTGAAGAATTGGCAGAAATGCGCGAGGTGGCTGCCAAAATGGGTAAAAAAATTGGCTATGATAGACGCTATCGTAATTTGAGCCCTGCTGAAGTTGCAGAAAGAGAAAAAGCAGGCCAACCTTTTACAATTCGTCTCAAAGTCCCTTTGACAGGTGAATGCGTTTATGATGATGCAATCAAGGGAAGAATCACAGTCCCTTGGGCAGACGTTGACGATCAAATTTTACTCAAATCAGATGGTTTTCCAACGTATCATTTGGCCAATGTAGTCGATGATGATTTGATGGAAATTACCCATGTGATCCGTGGTGACGAGTGGATGAGTTCCACACCAAAGCATATCCTTCTTTATCAAGTCTTTGGTTGGACACCACCCACATTTATGCATATGCCGCTTCTTTTGGGGCGCGATGGCAAAAAACTCTCTAAACGAAAAAACCCAACTTCTATTTTCTACTATCGTGATTCTGGCTATCTGCCTGAAGCATTTTTAAATTTTCTAACCCATATGGGCTATAGTATGCCTGGGGATAAGGAAATGTATCCGCTCAATGAAATAATTTCCGATTTTGATCCAAAACGTATCGGTGTTTCTGGTGCTTTTTTTGATATCACAAAATTGGATTGGATGAATCAGCAATATCTTATCCATCAGATCCCTGAGGCTGATTTATGGAAAAAAATCCGCCAGTGGGGATTTTCTGATGCCTTTATGAGCAGACTAATGCCACTATGCCATACGCGCATCAAAACTTTTGGTGAATTTATTGAGTTATGTGACTTTTTCTTTATCAATCATATCCCTCATTCAAAAGAGCTACTCTGCCCTGGCAATACGAGTGCGGAAAAAGCATGTTATATGCTCCAAACCGTTATCTGGAGCATGGATGAACAGGAAAATTGGGGCAAATCAGGCATTGAAACTGCATCCCACAAAGTGGCAGAACTTTTTGGGTTGCACCATAAAAAAATGGTGATGCCTCTTTTATATGGAGCAATTACTGGAAAACATTATGGTCCGCCGCTCTTTGAATCGGTAGAGCTTCTGGGAAAAGATAGGACACGCGCCCGTCTATTACAAGCGATTGAATTTTTAGGCGGCATCTCGAATAAAAAAATGGATCTTTTAACAAAATGTTGGACGCGAGGTAACTGCAGCGAACTTGCGGCTGTTTAAATGCTATCTCATCTCCTCTTGGGCTTCGATCTCATCTTTGGAAATGATATATTGCGGGTGGTAACCTGAATCTGCACAACCAGCAAAAAGCGCAGTAAATAATAAAAAATAGATCAATTTCATTTTTTTCTTATACAATATGTCAGTTATTGACCGCAATCACCCCGCTAAAGTAACACTCAAAGAGCGATACCCTCTGACCAAATCTGGCTCTTCAAAAATCACATATCATATCACATTGAATTTAGAAAATTCGGGCATCCATTTTAAACCGGGCGATTCTCTTGGCATTTTTGCGCAAAATGATCCTTTATTAGTGCAGAAGCTTCTCGATGCGATGCAAGCCACTGGCAAAGAAGAAATTCTCCATCAAGGAGCTATTTTAACACTGCGTGATTTTTTATCTGGTAAAGCCAATCTTTTTCGCATCACTTCTGGTTTCTTAAAGCTATTTGCTCCTTACGAATCTTCTTTAGAAAAACTGCTTGAAAAGCAAACAGATATGCAGGAATTTCTTGCACAGGAAGATTTTATCAGTTTTTTTAAGAGATTTAATGTTACTCAAGTTCCTCTGCAAGAGCTCTGCACTCAATTTGCTCCTCTACTACCCCGTTTTTATTCTGCTGCTTCCTCATTGAAAATAGATCAAGAAAGCGTGGATCTACTCGTCGCATTGCTCTCTTTTACACATGCAGGACAAAACCATTATGGAGTGGCTAGCCATTTTCTTTGTCATCTTGCAAAAATAGAAGAGACAGCTATTCCTGTTTATGTACAACCGGCACATCGTTTTGCTCTGCCTAATGATCTCCATGCGCCTATCATTATGGTTGGACCTGGAACAGGGGTGGCTCCTTTCCGTGCCTTTTTGCAAGAAAGGCTTCACCTAGGATCAAAAGGAAAGCATTGGCTTTTTTTTGGCGAGCGTAATCGCCAAACAGATTTTTTCTATGAACCATTCTGGGCAGATCTTGTGGCTCAAAATAAATTGCAGCTTGATCTTGCTTTTTCTCGCGATCAAAGCGAAAAAGTTTATGTGCAACATAAAATGCATGAGAATAAAGCAGCATTATGGCGCTCTTTAGAAGAGGGTGCTTATTTTTACATCTGCGGTGATGCAGGTGATATGGCCAAGCAGGTCGATGCCATGTTACATGCTATTGTGGAAAGCGAAGGCAACATGAGTCCTGAAACATCTAAAGCTTACATCAAAAAACTGCGCCAAGATAAGCGCTACCTTCTCGATATCTATTAATCTTGCTTATTCTATCGGCGGATTTGAAGATCATCCTTGGGATACAAAATAAGCATCAAAACATTGCCAACAACGATGAGAAAACAGCCTATGTACACTTCCATAGTAGGCGGTTTTTTCCAAATCAGCCAATCCAAAAACATCCCAAAAATCACCGTGAGATACATAAACGGGCTTAAAAACCGCACTGGAGCATGTTTAGATGCAAGAGTAAGACAGATCTGCGATATAAGTCCTAAGCAGCCAATCAAAATAAGCCATGCAATTTGCTCACTTGTCAAAGAGAGCCAATTGGATTCAAATGAAAACAAGGAAAAAGGAAGTGCAAGAGCACCAGAAATGGCAAAATTATAAAAAAGGGTGCGGTCACTTGGCTCTGCATAATGGGCAAATCTTAAAGAGAGCAGTGCTATTGCACTTGTAATGCCCGATAAAAGAGCAATAAGCGCGGCAGGACGAAAAATCTCCTTTCCAGGATTAATCACAATGCCAATACCAATAAAGGCAACAATAATGCCCCACCACATCTGTGCGTGAAGACCGATGCGATGCCAAAAATAGGCAATAATCGGAATAAAA
>CAYSQP010000119.1:0-3494 GCA_964433285.1 uncultured bacterium
GGAGAGTTTAAATGTAGATCCCTATAATCAACCTGCTCTTCAACTCCTCCATTCCAAGATGAGAGTTTTTTCCATTGATCTGCCCGGCCACGGGGAAGGCCATCCTTCTGTAGAAGCAATTGAAGTTTGGGCACGTGCTTATTCCCATGGCAAAGATCTGATCACTGAATTTGTAGAAAAAAGCATCTTTGTGATCGAACACCTTCAAGAAAAAGGCTACCTGCTTGAAAATCGTATTGGTCTGATGGGGCTTTCACGCGGCGTCTTTATCGCTTGCCATGTGGCAAGTCACCTTCCTTACATCCGCCATATTTTGGGTTTTGCCCCTTTAACACGCTTGGGACTGGCGCGCGAATTCCAGGCCATTGAAGGCAATCCTCTTGTGAAGCACTTAGATTTAGAAAATCTCTCTTCCTTGCTTTTTGATCGCACAATGCGTTTTTATATCGGCAATCATGACACGCGCGTAAGTACTGGGCAGTGTTACACTTTTGTTCAGAGCGTTGTAGAAAAGGCATTTAGTAAGCAGATCCGCTCGCCGCAAATTGAGCTTTTAATTGGACCTTCTATAGGCCATATGGGCCATGGTACCTCAAAAGAAATCTTCGAAGAAGGAGCCAGCTGGCTCGCCAAGAAATTATGAGTGTAGATCTTTTTATTTTTGCAGGCGAAAGCAGTGGCGATCTGCATGGCCAACATATTCTCCGCTCTCTTTTAGAAAAAAATCCTCACTTAAAAATCATCGGTGTGGGCGGCCCCAAAATGCGCAGCGTTTCTGGTTTTCAATCTGTTTTTCCGATGGAAAAGTTCCAAGTGATGGGCTTTATCGATGTGTTTTTGGCTCTTCCAAAATTGATTTACCAGTTCTATTGGATTAAACGGTTTATTTTGCGCACTGCTCCGAAAAAAGTATTGTTTATCGATTACCCTGATTTTAATTTACGCCTTGCAAAAAGCTTAAAAAAAAGCCACTTCAAAGGGACAATTGCCCACTATATCTGCCCGAGCATTTGGGCCTGGCGCAAAAACCGCATCTATCTGATGGAAAAAGCACTCGATATCCTTTTCTGTATTCTGCCTTTTGAAAAAGCCTTTTTTAAAGAGTGTGCGCTCGATGTGAAATTTGTTGGCCATCCCTTAATCAAAAAAATAGAGCATGAGCCCACTTCTTTTTTGCCCTTTCCAAAAGAGAAAAAGATCATCGGTATCTTTCCTGGAAGCCGCAAAAAAGAGATCGATCTGAATTTCCCAATTCAACTCAAGCTCATCCAAACTTTAGCCAGTGAGCACCCTGAATTTCTTTTTGCAGTTTCTATTTCTCATGGCAGATTTAGGCCTTTGATTGAATCGATGGTAAAAGATCTGCCTATCCCACTCCATTTGGTAGAGGATACAAATGCTCTAATGCGCTCTTGCTACCTTGCCATTGCCAAATCAGGGACAATCACTTTAGAACTTGCCCTCCATAAAGTCCCTACCGTTGTCATTTATGGCATTGCTCCTTTAGATCTTTTTATTGCACGCACACTTTTAAAAATTAAACTCCCCTTTTATGCCCTCCCTAACATTATTTATGGCGGCCAGCTCTTCCCAGAGCTTTTTGGCCCCCATCTAACGCAAAAATCTCTTTATAGCGCCACAAAAGAGCTTCTTTTAGACGAAAAAGCACGAAATGAATGCCGAGAAAAATGTGAAGCGCTATATAATTTGCTCAAAAATAAAGATCCGGAAGGCGATATTGCCTCCCTATTAACTCATGGATAAAACTAAAATTTACATCGACAGATTGAAAGAGGATGATGGAGTTAAAATCCAGGAGACAATCTCTTCTGATTTTATACAGGTCGAAGAAAAAGAGCTCTCCTTTCCTGAAGATGTGGCTTTTTCTGGAGAGGCCTATCTTTCCAACGGATTTTTTATCCTCCATCTAAAAATCAAAACGCTCGCCTGCATTCCCTGCCTCATATGCAATGAAAAAAAGAATGTTTCTTTGGAGATTAATGATTTTTATTTTTCTGAAAAAATCTCTGAGCTGAAATCCCCTATTTTTGATTTTAAAGATGAGCTCCGCAGCGCGATTTTAATTAAAGTGCCTCCCTATTTTGAATGCCATGAGGGCTGCTGTCCCGAGCGGGAAATAATTAAAAAATATTTGAAACAGGTGTAGCTGTTAAAAAATTGCCATTTCTTTTATTATCTGTGTCCATTTTATTAGGAGATTAACCATGGCCGTCCCACGTAATAGAACGTCGAATGCAAGAAAAAATTCACGCCGCGCCCACCATGCGAAAAAACCCAAAAATGCTTCTAAATGTTCCAACTGCGGCACAATGCGTATGTCCCATTGCGTCTGCCCTGGATGCGGACATTATGGCAATCGTTTAATTGTTGCTAGCGAATAGCCAAATAAAATGACAACCGCTCCCAGAATCGGCATTGATCTTTTAGGAAGCGACACCCCTCCAGAGAAGCTGTTCCATGCAGTCATTGACTGTTTTTCGCATATTGAGCACCCTGTTAATCTGACCGTTTTTGGTACCAAAGATCTTTTTTTGCATATTAAGCCCCCTGCCAGTATCCAATGCATTTCTGTCCCTGAATTTATTTCCATGGAAGATAGCCCACTGACAGCTGTGCGCAAAAAGAAAAATAGCTCTTTGTGTCTTGGGATCAAAATGATCAAAAGTTACGATTTGGATGCGTTTATCACCGCTGGCAATACAGGCGCGCTTCTTGCCTGTTGCAAACTAGAGCTGCCGATGCTTCCTGGTATTGATAGGCCGGCACTTATGACACTCATTCCAACAAAAAAAGAGCCGATGGCTGTTTTAGACGTCGGCGCCAATGTGAGTGTCACAGCAGAACATCTTGTCCAGTTTGCTTCTATGGGGATTGCTTATCAAAAAACACGTGGTATTAAACAGCCTACAGTGGGTCTTTTAAATATTGGTTCTGAAAAGAAAAAAGGCACTCCAGAACTTCGAAAAGCTTATGAACATCTGCAACATGAGCTTAACCGTGCCCAGATGCTTTCTTCTCCTATTTTCGTGGGTAATGTGGAAGGCCGAGATGCATTTCTTGGGGACATTGATGTTCTTGTAACGGATGGGTTTTCAGGGAATATCTTTTTGAAAACGGCAGAGGGTTTGGCTGAATTTATCCTCGATGATCTGCAAAAAGCAGGCGCTTTTGAGTGTTCTATAGAGCTTAAAAATATTATCTCTACATTGCGCCGCCGTCTACGCTACGATGAATATCCAGGCGCAATCCTCTGCGGCGTAGAAGGGATCGTGATGAAATGTCATGGCCGCTCTAGCGCTTTAAGTTTAGCTAACTCCATCAAGGGGGCCATGCGCCTCTCCCAACACTTCTTCCTAGAAAAAATCAAACAAGAATTGGGTGATTTTAAAGAAAGAAAAAAGGCGCCATAGACAGTCGGGGGCATGCGAAGCAAAATCCCGACGTCTATTCACGCCTTTTTTCTTCCTTATTTC
>CAYSQP010000120.1:0-3487 GCA_964433285.1 uncultured bacterium
CAAATGAGCTAAGCCCCCAGAGAAAGAAGCCAGTAGCATACAAAAAAGACAAGTTTTACCGCAAATTATTGTCGCGATAAAATTGCGCAGGGTCGTTTTTTAGCCGTTGGATAATCTTTGGCAGGGTGCCTTTAACGGAGCGCTCTGGCTCCCATCCTAAACTTTTTTTAGCCTCTGAAATATCCATTTCATAATGGTCATCGGCTAAATCGATCATCCAAGGTTTAATAAAAGATTTCTTTTTAAAAGGGATCAGATTCTGGGCCCAAGCACCCATTTTAGCAAACCACTTTGGGACACTCCATGTTTTCCAAGGTTTGCCATAGAGAAGCTGTCCGATCTGATTTTGCATCTCTTGATAACTTAAAGTTTCTGATTCAGAAATGATAAAGACAGTTTCTTCAGGAAGTAGTTTTCGCTTGTCAACACATTGTTTGAGCGCTGCAATAAGATCGTCCATATGCACATAGGCCGCCCCATGGGTAAGATCGCCCGAAAAAAGATGGCCCTCTAGCTGCTTTTCGTAGATCCTTTGGATCTGTTCTGAAATAGGGATAGAGTGGCAATCATCATCATAAACACCTGCAATCCGCAAAATCACAGTCGAAATTTTTCCTCTTTTTTCGTGGATCAATTGTTCTGTTTTTACTTTGGAAAGGGGATATTCCCATTTTGGTTCTATGGGTGAATTCAGATGGATTTTTCTGCCTGGCAAAGTGGGTTTATAAATCAGCATTGTGCTAGAAAAAATAAACTGCTCCACGTGGAATGATTGCAAATTTTCTAAAATCCTTCTTGTACCGCCAATGGTGATCGTTTCATATTTATCCCAATGGCCACCCTCGAAATTATAATAGGCTGCTAAATGGATGACAGAAACAATCTGATTGCCATAGCGGGCTTTGACTTTTGCAAATCCTTCCTGTACGCTTTGATCTGAAGAAAGGTCAACAATATAAAACTCCACATTGGGAATTTTTTCTTGGGGAATAAAAATATCAAATCCAACAACAGGATAATTCTTGGAAAATAGTCGTGCTGCATTTAACCCGATTCGTCCGCAAGCGCCTGTGATTAAAATCATCTTTTCCCCCAATTCAGAAATAATTTAAGTAGAATTAAATGGAAAATGAAAAAAGACTCTTTTTTGGTGCCGAAGTTGCCGCCCCTTGGCAAGAAAACTATCCATCCGGTCGTATTATCAGTGAAAAAAATCGCCATTTGACACTCGCATTTTTAGGTCATCGCTTCCCCACAGAGCTTTTAAAAAAAATGGAGCAGTTTCCCAAACCAGCGTTTAAAATCGGTCCTGCAGGAAAATGTGATCAACTGCTTTTTTTGCCAAAACATGAGCCACGCACTGTTTCTTATCATATCGGATGGCTAGAAGAGCAAGAGGCGCTCATTGCCTTTCAAAAAACTCTTCTAAATTGGCTCTACGAGGCAGGCTATACTGTCGATCAAAGAGAATTGCTCTCACATGTGACTCTTGCAAGAGCTCCTTTTGATCGGAAAGAATGGGAAAAGAGCTTTATTCCCATTCCGATTTACATCAAAGCAATCCACCTCTATGAAAGCATTGGAAATTTACATTACGAATCAAGGTGGGAATATCCCCTGATTGCCCCTTTTGAAGAGTTTGAACATACAGCAGATATCGCCTTTCGCATCCGCGGGCAAACGTTAGATATGCTCTATACTCATGCGATGCTTGCTCTTTGCTTTTCTTATCCAGCTTTTACTCCCTATTTTACCAAACAAACAGAGCTGCACTCCTTAGAAGATGTGATTGCAGCGCTCAATCAAAATGTGGCCATAATGGATGCGGATATAGGGATTCCCTTTAAGGCAGTGAGTTACCATGGAGAGATAAAAAAAGATCCAAACAACCTTCTAGAGTGGGAGATGATTGTCGATGTCTAATTTAAAAAAGATTGCTCCTGCTGCATATGAGCTTGCAAAAATAGGCGGCATGCGTGTCCCTGGCCTGATCATCGCAAATGAAGCAATGTTGCAAGATCCTGATATGGAAGAGCCTCTGCAACAAGTTAGAAATGTGGCTCATCTCCCCGGTATTGTTGGTTATAGCATTGCCATGCCTGATATCCATTGGGGTTATGGATTTCCCATTGGCGGCGTGGCTGCCATGGATGCAGAACATGGCGTCATTAGTCCTGGTGGAGTAGGTTACGATATCAATTGTGGTGTTCGTCTTGCAGTTGTTCCAGAAATGATGGCAAAAATCAGTGAAGATATAGGGAAAAAATTGCTCCATTGCATCTTTGATCTTGTTCCCTCTGGAGTTGGCCGTGGCAGACATAAAATAAGGGGCTTAAGTGAGCGCGATTATGCAGAGCTTCTTTGTATGGGAGCAAAATGGTCAATCGATCGCGGCCTTGGCTATGCTGAAGATCTCGATCATATGGAAAGCCATGGAATGATTGAAGGGGCCGATCCAGCAGTGATTTCCCTGACAGCCAAAGAACGTGGCAAAGACCAACTTGGCACCATCGGCTCTGGCAACCATTTTGTTGAGATTGGAGAGGTTCAAAAAATCTATTTGCCAGAGATTGCACAAAGCTGGGGCATTCAAGAAGGACAGATCTATGTTTTGATCCATTCAGGATCGCGCGGTTTTGGCCATCAAGTGTGCCAAGATACCCTCGATATTTTTATGAAAGCTGGATATGCCGAAGGTTTACCCGATAAACAACTTGTTGCTGCGCCCTTAAGTAGCAATGATGGAAAAACTTACTTCAAAGGCATGGCAGCAGCAGCCAATTTTGCTTTTAATAACAGGCAACAAATTCTCCATGGAGTCAGACTTGGCTTTAAAGAGATTTTAAGAACAAATCCTAAAGAGATTCGCTTGATCTACGATGTGTGTCACAACATTGCAAAATTTGAAACCCATGAAGTAGAGGGCAAAAAAAGGCAGCTTTGCGTTCATCGCAAAGGAGCCACGCGCGCTTATGGAAAAGGGGCAGAAGAGCTTTCTTCTCTATTTAGAAAAACAGGTCAACCGGTCCTTGTTCCAGGAGATATGGGCCGCGCCAGCCATTTGATGGTGGGTTTAAGCAATCCGCTGACTTTTTGCAGCTCTTGTCATGGGGCAGGACGCGCTAGAAGCCGTGTTAAATCCTCCAAGGCCTGGAAAGGTATAGATATCTACGGCCATATGCAAAAAGAAGGAGTGAATGTAATGGCTTCATCCTATCGCACCGTTGCAGAAGAGATGCCCGATGCTTACAAAGATGTGGATATGGTTGTTGATATCGTTCAAGAAGCAGGCCTTGCTAATAAGGTGGCACGCCTTAAGCCCAAGTATGTTATGAAAGGCTAAATAAAAAAATCGGGCATATGCCCGATTTTAAAGGAAAAAGAAAAGAAGAAAAAGGCGTGAATAGACGTCGGGACTTGAAGTCCCTGCGTCCCTTTGAGCTATTCTGGCTTCGCCAAATCGATTCTCTCGCCTCGGGCCGTACCT
>CAYSQP010000121.1:0-3423 GCA_964433285.1 uncultured bacterium
AAAAGAAATGATAAGTCAAATATAATACGGAGGCCAATTCCATACATTCATGGCAAAATAGGCAGGGACATAAGAGGTTAGCCAAACAAATCCAATCACACTGAGATAAAAGCGCATATCTTGAGAAGCAGTGATTAAACTTAAGCCAATAGCGCTAAATCCATAGCAAAAGAAGAAGATCCATAGCCAGAAAAAGGAGCGTTTTAAAAGCTGGATGGTTGTGGGATTAAGAAGTTCTAAAGAAAAAAAGGAGAGTGTAAAGTCTGGAAAAAATAGATAAGGAATTGAAAGCAATAAAGCTGTTGCAGTGACAAATAAAAGACCTGAGCGGACCATCCTCTGAATCACACCATAATTTTTTGAACCAATTAGAGTAGAAGCAATTGTGATCATCCCTTGCAACATTCCCTCACTAATGAAAGAAAAAAGCAGCATCAGTGTACCACTAATGGAGAGCACAATAAGGTAATCTCCCCCTTTAAAAGTCATGATATGGACAATACCGGCCCAGGCAGTGAGCGTGAAAATACGAGCAAGGGCACGAGGAAAACCGACACGTGTACAATCCCAAAATGAAGCCCATTTAAAGCGATAATTGCCCGTTCCATAGAGCTCTCTTTCTTGTTTTCTTAAAAAAAGAATCAAAAGGATGCAGCAAAAGCAGGCTTGAGAAATCGCAGTTGAAATCGCAGCGCCTGTTGCGCCAAGAGGAGGAATAATCCCTTTGACCCCAAAAATTAACGTAAAATCCAAGAGAACATTGATCGCATGCATCATAAGTGTGGTTAGAAAGATGATTTTTGTTTTGCCTTGGCCAATATAAAAACAGGATAGCGCTGAGTTCAAAGGGAAAAGAAAATTGGCAAAAAGAAGGACGTTGAAATAGGAAAGCCCACTTTCTTTGATGATCGATCCTTCAAAGAAATAGGGAGCAAAAAGAAGGCCTGCAGGTAAGGTCACGATCATTGAAAGCAGAGAAAACCAGATCATTTGCCAGATGTATTCCCCAATGCGGCTATGGGCATTAGAACCATTAAATAGCCCAACAAACACGAGCGCAGAAGCTGCAAGGCGTGCACAAGGGTGTTGAAATAGAGTGCAAAGGTAAAAAGCGCAGGTACACCCTTGCAGGGCATCTAAGGAATAATAAGAAAGAAAGAGCCGACTGCAAAATCCCATAAAGCTAGTAGAAAAAAAGCTTAAAACTAAGGGGAAGGAAAGATAAAGGAGTTCTCTGAAACTAGCAGGGGGGTAGGGCGTAAGCCCCTTATTTAAAACTGCATTTGTCAACAGCTATCCCTTCATAAATTCGACAAGATATTTTTAAAACAGATGAGATAATTTTGAAATAGAAAAAATGGTTTTCTTTAATTTTAAAAAAAATTATTTACAAAAAAGAGATAATGGCTACAGTCAAAAATAGATAGAAAAGAATAATTATTGGGGGAAGCAATGAGATATTTTGGATTTTTATTATCCATTCCGATGGTCCTATTTGCATATGCAGAAGATGCAGAATTATCTTCAAATGAACAAACTGCTTATGAAGAAAATGAAATGTTTAATGTCGATGACCAGATTTCAAAGATGGTAGAAGATTTTGACTTAAGTGATGAGGATTTTTCTCTTTCTGAAGAGAATGCTGCAGTGAATAATGAAAATGAAGTTACAGTCAGTGAAAAACAGCGCAGAAATAGTGTTGTTCAAGAGTACGAGGAAGACAACTACCTGGAGTTTTATCCAAGCGAAGAAATAGTTCCTCAAAGAAGTAAAATATTACAAAGCCGTCCAAAAAGTGTGCCTTCACGCCGGCAGCAAGAGACTGCATTACAAAAAAGAGCCGCAGTTAAGCAAAGAAGGGTGGAACAAGAGGTAGTGGTTGAACAGCCTCAAGCCGTAGAGCGGGTTCAAAAGAAAGCTGTAGCTCCTAAAACAAAAGCAAAAGCAAAAGCTGCTTCAAAAAAGAAAAGTGCTGGACGCACTGTTGTTCAAAATGGTCAAAAAGCCAAAGCGGTAGAGCAAGTCCCAGGTAAAATGAGAAGAAGAGCCATTGCTGCGAATCCAACTTCAAAGAACAATGCGATGAGCCAAAAGAAAAACAAATCGAAAGCAAGAGTGCAAAAAAAAGCACGTAGCGCTGTTAAACGGCCTTCTATAGAAGTTGAAGAGTCGGACGATTAATTATAAAGGAATGCGCGTCATGGGCTGCAGGTCCATGGCGTCGCCTTTTTTTGTTTTCTGATATAGATGATATCCTAAGCCAGCAATCATAGCCCCATTATCCATGCTCAAACCGGAGGCTGGAAAATAGATCGGAATAGGCAAATTTAAGGAATGCAATAAAGCGCGCAGAGTCTGGTTATTGCTCACTCCACCTCCAATATAGAGGGCTTTGCAAGGATAGCTATTAATAGCTTGCACGACTTTGTTTGCAATTTCCGCAAAAGCGCCCTTTTGAAAAGAGGCAGCGATATGTGGCTTTTCTTCTTCATCAATGAGCCATTTGCCATCTGCCTTGCTGTTTTGTCCTTTAATTGTATAAAGCACATTTGTTTTCATTCCACTAAAGGAGAAATTCCATGGATTATTTTTCACTTTTCCGGCTTTAAAATGGTAACGGGAGGCATCTCCTTTTTTTGCTAAAGCTTCAATGGCAGGCCCTCCTGGATAGCTTAAGCCAAGCAAAGAGGCCACTTTATCAAAAGCCTCGCCAAGAGCGTCATCGACTGTAGTGCCGATCATTTCATAATGGCCGACAGCGCGGATATAAACCATAAAAGTATGGCCACCTGAAAGGACAACGCCAAGAGCAGGAAATTGAAAAGAATTAGAGGACATCATCGCAGCATATAGGTGAGCTTCGACATGGTTGATTCCAATGAAAGGAAGATTCCAACCTAGAGAGAGACTTTTAGCTCCATTAAGACCAATCAGCAATGGACCGATAAGCCCCGGACCTTTTGCGACAGCAATCAGATCTAGCTGCTGATGTTGAATCCCTGCCTCACTTAAGCATTTTTGTACCATGGGAATAAAGACTTCAAAATGGCGCCGTGAGGCAAGTTCAGGGAAGACGCCGCCAAATGGTTCATGGAGAGTGCATTGCGAAGCCACCACGTTAGATAGGATTTTTATCCCATCCTCAACAACAGCAAGGCCTGTCTCATCACAAGTAGATTCAATACCAAGAACTAACATAAAATATTTTTTTATTATCTTGATGGAAGATTATACCTAAAATGACAATAAATCGATTCTGGAAAGGCTTTGTTGCATAATTGTTTAAAATCGGGCTTGTGCCCGATTTTAAAGAAAAAGAAAAAAAGGCGTGAATAGACGTCGGGACTACCGTCCCCGCGTCCCGCTTCAGCTTCAATTCGCTTTGCCAAATCGATCTTCCTTCGGGTCGCCGTGCATAGCACT
>CAYSQP010000122.1:0-3404 GCA_964433285.1 uncultured bacterium
TGCGGTCATCCCTAAGGGGGAAATTGTAGGCATTGTAGGACCCGATGGTGCAGGAAAAACCACTCTGATGAGGCTCATTGCTGCGCTGCTGCTTCCAACGCAAGGAGAAATTACGGTCGCTGGCCATGATTCAGTCAAAGATGCGGAACTGATCCATTATCTGGCAGGCTATATGCCACAAAGGTTTGGTCTTTATGAAGATTTAACTGTGATGCAAAACTTAAATCTTTTTGCTGATTTGCGGAATGTGATGGGCAAGGAAAAAGAGGAAGCGATTGAAAGGCTATTAAAATTTAGTGGTCTTGCCCCTTTTTCCAAGCGGCTTGCTGGGAAATTATCAGGCGGGATGAAACAGAAATTAGG
This sequence comes from uncultured bacterium, assembly GCA_964433285.1. Lineage (GTDB taxonomy): Bacteria > Chlamydiota > Chlamydiia > Chlamydiales > Rhabdochlamydiaceae > DATIJP01. The sequence goes on from CAYSQP010000122.1 coordinate 364, forward strand.
CCTTGCTTGTGCACTCATTAAAAAACCGACGCTTTTACTTTTAGATGAGCCAAGTGTTGGGGTAGACCCTATTTCTAGAAGAGAGCTTTGGAAAATGGTCTATGCGCTTTTAGAAGAGGGAATTTCGGTTGTTTGGAGTACTGCCTATTTGGATGAAGCGCAACGCTGCCATACGGTGCTTTTGCTTACAGAAGGAAAACTGCTTTTTAATGGCCGCCCCAATGAATTAACAGAGCGAGTGAAAGACCGGGTATTTAAAATCACAAATACTCAAAAAAGTAGACGGCAGGTTTTGTTTGATATGCTCAAACAAGACCAGGTTGTTGATTGTGTGATCCAAGGAAAAGATGTACGCCTTGTGCTAAAAGACAAAAGTCTTGCCAATCCTGACTGGCAATTGGAGAGTGTGCCACCGCGCTTTGAAGATGCTTTTATAGATATTTTGGGGGGAGCGCCAAAAGGAGAATCTAAACTAGCCGCACTGACTCCTGCTGTCCATGGAAAATCAGAGACGGTGATCAGAGTTGAAAATCTAACAAAAAAATTTGGGGATTTCACAGCTGTCGACCATATTAGCTTTACTGTCCGGCGCGGTGAGATTTTTGGACTACTCGGTCCCAATGGAGCGGGAAAGTCAACCACTTTTAAAATGCTTTGTGGCCTTTTGCATCCAACGGCAGGAAAGGCGATTGTCAATGATGTCGATTTGGAAATTGCTCCTGCAGAGGCTAGATCCCATATCGGCTATATGGCGCAAAAGTTTTCTCTCTATCGAACACTCAGTGTTAAGCAGAATTTAGAATTTTTTGCTGGCATTTACAATTTAGAAGGGGCAGCCAAAGAGAAGGCAATGAGTGAAATGGTCGATATTTTTGGGCTGCAATCTTACCTTTCTACCTCTGCTGATACACTGCCACTTGGCTTTAAGCAGCGGCTTGCTCTTGCATGCGCCACGATGCACCGTCCGGAACTTGTTTTTTTAGATGAGCCCACTTCTGGAGTCGATCCGATCATTAGGCGGGAATTCTGGATGCATATCAATGGTCTTGTAGAAAAAGGGATCACGATCATGGTCACGACCCATTTTATGGAGGAGGCTGAATATTGTGACCGTATCGCGCTTATTTATCGTGGCAAAGTGATCCATATGGGCATGCCTGATGAGCTCAAAGAGATTGCAAAAACAGAGCAAAATCCAACGCCTACACTAGAAGATGCATTTATCAAATTGATTGAGGAATACGATGCAAAATTCCCTCTCTAATGCACTCCTTGTAGAAAAGCAGGCAGGAAGAGTCCGCAGGGTCAAGGCTCTCATGAAAAAAGAGTTCTTTCAGATCATTAAAGATCCTAGCACGCTTCTCATCAGCATTGTGCTGCCTATTTTACTACTTTTTCTCTATGGGTATGGAGTTTCTTTAGATTTGGATCACTTAAAAATTGGCCTTGTCATGGAAGATACCGCTCCCGATGCGCAAAGTTTTGCAAAGTCTTTAACCGATTCTACCTATTTTGATGTGGAAATTGTCAGAGATAGAAGGGAGCTTATCAATGATGTGACGCGCGGCGCACTGCGCGGTTTTGTTGTTATTCCTTCCTATTTTTCTTCTTTCAGAGGCCGCAAAGATCGCATTGCGCCTATTCAGGTGATTGCAGATGGTAGCGAGCCCAATACAGCCAATTTTGTCCAATACTATGTAGAAAGCGCTTTTGCAAACTGGCTAAAGCAAGAGGCGATCAGTTCTGATTTGCAAGGTCTTTCTTTACTCAATGTGCAGTCCCGTTTTTGGTATAACGAACAGCTTGAAAGCCGCTATTTTTTGCTTTCAGGATCGCTTGCGATCACCATGACTTTGATTGGCACACTTTTGACAGCGCTGGTTGTTTCAAGAGAATGGGAAAGGGGGACGATGGAATCACTTTTCTCAACGACCATTGGAAGATTTGAGCTTGTTATAGGAAAATTGATTCCCTATTTTGTTTTGGGCATGGTCTCAATGGCCATCTGTGTGGCCGTCTCTGTTTTTTTCTATGGGCTTCCCTTTCGAGGATCTCTGCTTTTACTGTTGCTAGTGTCATCGGCTTTTTTATTTTGTGCTTTGGGACTTGGGCTTTTGATTTCAACACTTTGTAAAAACCAGATTTTGGCCTCACAAATTGCCATTGTTACAGGCTTTTTACCCTCTTACATGCTCTCCGGCTTTCTATTTGAAATTGATAGTATGCCGCACATTATTCAATATTTGACCTATGTGATCCCTGCAAAATACTTTGTGCAATGTTTGCAAACGCTGTTTTTAGTGGGCAATGTCTGGAAACTGATTCTTTTTAATCTTATTCCCATGGTGGGAATTGGGCTTCTTTTTTTCTTTTTAACAGAGAGAACAACGGTTAAACGGCTGGATTAAGATGGTCAATAGAATTGTATCACTGATTTGGAAAGAGCTCCTTGCCGTACTGCGAGATCCAAGGAGTCGTATTTCCATTTTAGCCCCGCCTATTATCCAGCTTTTTATTTTTGCTTTCGCCGCTACACTCGATGTGAAAAATGTGCCGATCGGAATTTTAAATCGTGATAGTGGCGAGCAGGCCTTTGAGCTTGTCCAAAGATTCCATGGCACCCCGATTTTTACCCATATCAAGTATTTAAAAGCAGTTGAAGAGATTGGCCCTTTTATGGATAACCAAAAAGGGGTCATGGTTCTTTCAATTGATGAACAATTTTCTCGGAATCTTGATGCTAATAAAGAGGCTACTGTCCAGCTGATTTTCGATGGTAGAAAATCGAATACTGCGCAAATTATTGCTGGATATTCAGGACAAATTATTGATCGGTTTAATAATGATTTCAAAGCCAAGGCTAGTATCAAACAGCAAAATACAGAGCTATTTCCACGCAACTGGTATAACCCTAATATCACCTATTACTGGTACAACATTCCTTCGCTTGTCGGTACTCTCTCAATGCTCGCTTGCCTTGTTGTGATGACCCAGTCCATTGCAAGAGAACGGGAACTTGGTACTTTTGATCAGCTGCTTGT
>CAYSQP010000123.1:0-3398 GCA_964433285.1 uncultured bacterium
GGCACGGCCCGAGACGAGAGGATCGATTTGGCGAAGCCAGAATAGCTCAAAGGGCTGCGGAAGACTTGACAAAGAGCCGGGGGCTCTTTGGATAGCTGAAGCAGTGGGGGCGCGAAGCTTGCCCCCGACTGTCTATTCACGCTTTTTTTTCTTATCCTCTTATCATTACATCATTCCATCCATTCCCATTCCACCCATGCCGCCCATTCCACCCATGTCATCCATTGATGGAACAGTTGTTTTTGACTTAGGCTTAGGCTTATCAGTGACCATCGCTGCCACTGTAAGAAGCATACCGGAAATAGAAGCCGCATTTTGCAAGGCACATTTTGTGACTAAGACTGGATCCATCACACCTTCTTTAATGAGATCGCCAAAGGCATCCGTCAGTCCGTTATAGCCATAAGCTCCCTCTTTTTCAAAGACCTTCTCAGCAATCAGGTTGCCCTGCTTACCACAATTGTTTGCAATGGCAATGGCTGGCGCAAATGCAGCCGCTCTAATAATTTCTAACCCCGCCATTTCAGCTTCAGGAAGTTTTAATTCATCTAAAACTCTCACTGCGCGCAAAAGAGCAACGCCGCCACCAGGCACAATCCCTTCGGCTACAGCAGCACGGGTCGCATGCAGAGCATCTTCCACACGTGCTTTTTTCTCTTTTAGCTCTGTTTCTGTGGCAGCCCCTACATTAATAACAGCCACTCCGCCTGTTAATTTTGCTAACCTTTCTTCTAATTTTTCTTTATCGTTATTTGAGGTCGTACGCGCAATTTCTCCACGCAATTGTTCAATACGTTCTTGAATTTTCTTTGCATTGCCAGCTCCACCAACAATCGTGGTCTCTTCCTTGCCGATTTTGATTTTTTTGACTTTTCCAAGCACTTCTAATCCTACATCATCGAGTATAAGACCTACTTCTTCACTGACAACTGTTGCACCAGTTAACGTGGCGATATCTTCTAAAACAGCTTTTCTACGGTCGCCAAAGGCAGGCGCTTTTACAGCGCAAAGAGGTAGCCCTCCTTTGATCTTGTTAAGAACAAGGGTTGCAAGTGCTTCGCCATCGATATCTTCGGCAATAATCAGAAGAGGTCGCTGCCCTTTTTCCATCACTTTCTCTAAAATAGGCACAAGATCCCGCGCATTTGAAAGTTTTTTATCTGTGATGAGCAAAAGCGCATTTTCAAACTCAACACTCATTTTCTCAGGATTGGTGATGAAGTAGGGAGAAACGTACCCCTTGTCAAATTGCATCCCTTCTACAACATCCAAACTTGTTTCGATGCTCTTAGCTTCGGCAATGGTAATTGTCCCATCTTTACCTACTTTTTCCATGGCTTTTGCAATGATTTCTCCAATCTCTGGATCGTTGTTTGCTGAAATAGCAGCAATCTGTCTAACTTCCTCTGGTTTGCTCACTTTTTTTGCTTGCATTGATAGAGCCTGGCATACAGCCTCAACAGATTTGTCAATGCCCCGCTTTACATCCATCGGATTAGCACCGGCAATCACAAGTTTTACCCCAGAGCTATAGATAGCCTCTGCAAGAACAATTGCTGTGGTGGTTCCATCCCCAGCAAGATCGGATGTTTTTGAAGCTGCTTCTTTGACAAGTTGTGCACCCATATTTTCAAACTTATCTTTCAAAGCGATCTCTTTAGCTACTGTAACGCCATCTTTGGTAGATAGCGGTGATCCAAATCCTTTATTGATCACCACATTCCGCCCTTTAGGTCCCAAAGTCACAATCACTGCTTTCGCAAGCGTCTTGACTCCATTTAAAATCGCTTTTAGAGCTTCTTCATGATATTTAACCATTTTTGACATAAGTAATCTTTCCTTCGTTGTTAATTGACTAGAACCCCAAGAATATCCTCTTCAGCCATGAGCAAATACTCTGCATCTTGTTCACCAGAATTGACTTCGGTTCCAGCATAAGAACTAAAAAGCACACGATCCCCAACACGTACATGCATTGCCTGTAAAACAGCCTTTTCATCATATTTTCCAGGTCCTACGGCAACCACTTCACCCTGTTTTGGTTTTTCTTTTGCCGCATCAGGAAGAATAATCCCGCCCTTTTTTGCCTTTGCCTCACTCCGTTTAACTAAGACTCGACTTCCTAAAGGTTTGATATGGCTAGCAGACATAAAGCGACTCCTTGCTTTTTTTGAAAGATCAGTTTAGGCCGCTAATCCTTTTTTTGTCAATTATTTTGCTCTGGTTTTTAGCAAACAGAAATCGCGACTGCTAAGATACAATTCATTTTGCAATAAACTTATTTTTATCTTATGAGGAAATTGAGGTGCCTGCGACTTCATGGTAAATCACTTTTTTTCAAAAGAAATGCAAGATGCCAATGCGCTTATCAAACAAGCTAAGGCCACTCCATTCCATAAAGAAGCAAGAGAAAAAAAAGCCATTGAGCTGGCCGATCTTTTGCTAAAAGAAGCTGCCCGTATACAAACAGTTAAAGAAAAAAAGACACAAAGTGAACTAGCGCGCATGATGGATGATCCTCAAGGAAAAATCTTCACCATGAGTTTCACGGATGAATGTTTTCGCAGTCGAAAAGCCCCCCGCATTGCAGAGCAGTTGCATTATCTACTAGATAAATTTGGCATCCCTCAATACTTGTCTAAAACAAAACAGTTTCAGCTCTATCTATTTAAAATTTTTGGCCGCGCTTTTAGCTATATTTTAGTCCCTATTGTTAAATGGACGTTGCGCCGCTCTACATCGCGTGTGATTTTGCCTGGCGAAAGGCATGCTTTGTCCCACCATCTAAAAGAGCGTCGAAAAGAGGGGGTACGCCTTAATCTCAACCATTTAGGTGAAGCTATCCTCAGCGAAAAAGAAGCCGAAAGAAGACTCCATCTCTATATTCATGATTTAAAGCAGCCCGATATTGACTATGTTTCGATTAAGATTTCCACAATTTTTAGCCAAATTAACATTCTTGATTGGGAAAAATCCCTCGAAATTCTCTCAGAACGACTGAAAATGCTCTACCGTGCCGCGATGCATCATTTCTATGTTAACCCAGAAGGGGTCAAAAAGGTAAAATTTGTCAATCTCGATATGGAAGAATACCGGGATTTACAATTGACTAAAGAGCTATTCAAAAAAGTGCTCGATGAAGAAGAGTTTTTACAATTTTCTGCTGGTATTGTGTTACAAGCCTATGTCCCCGACTCTTTTCCGATTCAAAAAGAGTTAACAGAGTGGGCGATGCAGCGTGTAAAAAAAGGGGGCGCGCCGATCAAGATTCGTATCGTAAAAGGGGCTAATCTGGCAATGGAACAATTTGAGGCAAGTTTGCGTCACTTTCCTCAAGCGCCTTATAAAACAAAACATGAGGTAGATGCCAATTATAAGCAGATGGTCACCTATGGTTG
>CAYSQP010000124.1:0-3316 GCA_964433285.1 uncultured bacterium
AGGCGCTGAAAAGTAAAATATCGCCTTTTTTGGCAGGATTTAAAAAATGCATGGAATCGACTGATACAGTCACACAGGTCCTTTCGCTATGCCTTTCGGCCACAACAAGGGCAATTCTATCTAAAATCGACATGATAAGTCCCCCAAAAACAGTATCGTAAGAGTTCAAATCGTTAGGGAAAACTTTATAAGTATGATCAACAACTGCTGTCTCGCTGGCCTTTTTAGCATTAGGGTGTGTCATAATGTATCTTTTGATTTCTTTATGACATACTATTGTGTTATAGTCCAAGCGAAAGTAAGGAGCTTTAAATGTGCGGGATATTCGGGTATATAGGCGATGGAGATTCAGTCAAAATCTGTCTCGATGGCCTTAAACTTTTGGAATACCGCGGCTATGATTCAGCAGGGATTGCTGGCATTTTAGATGGGAAAATGCACTGCTATAAAGAAATCGGCACGATTTCTAATTTAGAAAAAATTTTAGAAAAGCGCATGACTCCCTTAAAGCTTGCTATAGCCCATACCCGTTGGGCCACCCATGGCAAACCAAGCCAAATCAATGCCCATCCCCATTTTGATGCCTCAGGTGCAATTGCTATTGTCCATAATGGCATCTTAGAAAATCATCACTCCTTGCGCGAGATGCTAAAAAAGCAGGGCGTTCAATTTCAAACAGAAACCGATTCGGAAGTGATCGCTCAACTTATTTCGCACTTTTATACAGGCGATTTTTTAAATGCTGTCCAGCAAGCCTTAAGCTTAATGCAAGGCTTTTGGGGCATTGCTGCGATTCACAAAGACCATCCTGATCAGATCATTGCAACGGCCAAAGAAAATCCAATTGCCATTGGGCTTTCTCCCCGCTTTAAAGAAGCTTTTATTGCCTCCGATTTTCATGCTTTTCACCGCCATGATCTGGATATCTATTTCTTAAAAAATGATGAGGTTGCAGTCATCGGAAAAGGCGCAGTAGAAATTTTTGAAGGAACTGCAAAAATCAATAAAACACCTGAGCGATTAGAGATGCAAAAACAGCACATTTCTAAGGAAGGCTATACCCATTTTATGCTCAAGGAGATCTTTGAGCAGGCCCATGCCATTCGAAGTAGCTTCCATGGCCGCTTTATCCAAGACTTTGGAACAGCAGAATTTGAAAATTTATTATTTACTCCTCAAGAACTGCTTGCCGTACGCCGTATTTTGATCCTAGGCTGTGGCACTTCGTGGCATGCAGGCTGTGTGGCCGCCCTGCAACTTGAAAATATCGCCCGCATCCCAACACACGCCGAAATTTCTTCAGAATTCCGCTATAAAAACCCGCTGATTTCCGAAGATACCCTTGTGATTGCTATTTCTCAATCGGGTGAAACATTAGATACCTTAGCTGCCGTGCGTGAAGTGAAAAATAAAGGGGCCAAAGTGCTTGGCATCTGTAATGTGGCAAACTCGGCCCTTGTGCGTGAATCAGACTCTTCTATCCTGCTACGCGCCGGTCCTGAAATCTCTGTCTGCTCAACAAAAGCATTCACTTGCCAGCTCACCGTTCTTTCTTTATTTACTCTTCTGATGGCACGACTGCGCCATATGGGGAAAGAAGAAGGAAAAGATTTTTTATCTGAAATTTTAAAACTCCCTGCAATTGTAGAAAATATCCTATTGCGCCATGAAGAGATTGCTGCTTTAGCTAAAAAGTATGCTATGTACGATGAATTTTTCTTTTTGGGGCGCCACTACATGTATACAACTAGTCTAGAAGGGGCTTTAAAACTCAAAGAAATTAGCTATTTAAATGCCTCTGGCTATCCAGCAGGAGAAATGAAACATGGGCCTATTGCTCTTGTGGATAAAGAGCTTGCCACCATTGGCATGTGCGGCAATATGCGCACTTATGAAAAAATATTAAGCAATTTGATGGAAATTAAAGCCCGCGGCGGCCCTATTCTTGCTTTTGCACCACAAGGAGCCAAAGAAATTGATCAGATTGCAGATGATCTTTTTTATATCCCGAAAATTTCTGATGATCTTGCCAGTATCCCCTATGCTGTGGCATCTCAGCTTTTTGCCTATTATATCGCTCTTTTGCGTGGCACAGAGATTGATAAACCACGCAACCTGGCCAAATCGGTCACTGTAGAATGAAATCAGAGCAGCAGCGCCAGCAAGAAAAAAGGGCAAAAGTTCAAAAAGAGGTGATCTATAAAGGCAAAATCCTTTCCTTAAGAAAAGAGATCTTCCAAATCGATCAGCAAAAACCCCACGAATATGCGATCATCACACATCCAGGTGCAGTTGCCATCATCCCTGTCAATCAAAAAGGCGATCTTGTTCTTATTAAGCAGTGGAGAAGAGCTGCCGGAAAAATTTTGCTAGAAATCCCTGCAGGGACTTTAGAGGATAATGAAGCTCCTTTGGAATGTGCAAAAAGAGAGCTGCAAGAAGAGACTGGCTATAAAGCAGACACACTCATTTCATTGGGTGGTTTTTATACAGCCCCAGGTTACTGTACAGAATATCTCCATCTTTTTATTGCCAAAGATCTATCCCCTAGTCCCTTACCGCCAGATGACCATGAAATGATCGATGTTGTTGAAATCAGACTTGACGCAGCCCTGAATTTGATTTATGAGCACAAAATTGAAGATGCAAAGACCATAGCAGGCATCTTGCATTACAAATATTATGAATCCCAAAAATAGAATTGGCCTTTATTGTGCGCTTTTTACCTTACTTGTGTGCACTCTATTTCTTTGTGCTCCAACATTTGTATCGACAAATTTAGGGCGCAAAGCAACTCTTTATTTTCTCAACTTAAAATTTTCAGGAAAAATTCAGATTAAGCAGCTCTCCCTCTCTTGGTTTGGCAAACAGACCATTAAAGGAGCACAATGGAATAACCAAAAAGAAGGGCTTTTTTTTCATTGCGAAGAAATATCTACTTCGGTGCCTCTTTGGAAACTTTTTTTAAACCATCATTTAGGCGAACTTAAACTCTCCTCTCCTCATTTAGAACTTGATACAGACTTTTCTTTACCTGCATCCACGACTAAAAATAGCCGCGAATTACAATGTGGTTTTCTGCCAAAACTCTCTATTGATAAAAGCTATTTTGGCACGATTTCGATTGACCAGGGAACCTTTTTAATTTTTTCAAAAAATAAACTTTTGGTTTCTTTTCACAAAGTAGCTTCAAAGATCCATCTGCCCGAAGAAACATTTCCCATTCAGCTCGCATTAATTGGCCAAACAGAACAGGGACTTGAAGTAGGAAAGTTTGATATTCGATCTGAAATTAACCGTCTTAACTTCAAAGAAC
>CAYSQP010000125.1:0-3244 GCA_964433285.1 uncultured bacterium
TTTTGTGATTATCTCTTCCCAAACTTTACAGCTAGAAACTTTATCACATAAAAGCTGTTTGCGCTCTAAAATCAATTTTTCCTCGATAACGTAGCGCTGATTTTTTTTCAGATTATGGGCAAGTCCCAATTTACTTAACGTCCAGATGAGCCATTTAGTAGGGTCAAAATGGTACCAGCGGATCCCATTGCGATAATCATAGGCAAAAGTATGGTGATAATTGTGGTACCCTTCTCCAAATGTGACAAGAGAAATGATGTAGTTATCCACCGCAGAAAGCTCCTGGCAAAAAGTGCGGGCACCCCAAGTGTGGGCTAGCGAATTAATAAACCAGGTGAAATGGTGAAGGAAAAAAAGCCGCACAAGCCATGCAAAAAGAAAAGCCCCTAAATAATCATTCAGTAGCCAGCCAACAAAAAGGATACAGAGCCCATTTGTAATCACCATCAAAATCCCGTAGAATTTATGCTGGAAACGAAGCAGCGCATTTCTCTCTAAGTCAGAGATGACCTTTGATTCAATTTTTCTCGGTTTTTCAAACAGCCATAAAAAATGGGCATACCAAAATCCTTTTTTAATTGAATAAGGGTCACGATCAGTATCGACAAAGGCATGGTGATGGCGATGGTCAAAAGACCAGCGCAGCGCACTTCCCTGTGCTGCCATACTAGCAAAAAAGAGTAGTACAACTTCTACGGCTTTATTTGTTTTATAGGTGGAATGAGAATAGAGACGATGATACCCAGCGGTAACGGCAATCCCCGTGATGTAAACAAGGGCGATCGTAATAATAATGAGTGCAAGAGAAGGAGTGCAATGAAGAAAATAAATCGGTAGCGCAACAAGTAACAAAGTATGATAACCCAAAATAAATAAGCCTGGTATCCAATTAAAATTTGACACTTTTGCCCTCTCTATAAAATTTCAGCCGCAAGCGCTGCAAGCTCTGATCGTTCTGTCTTTTCTAAGAACATATGTCCATAGATGCGCTGTTCGCTAAATTTACCTACTGTATAGGTTAGCGCATTGGAATCTTTATCTAAATAGGGATTATCGATCTGGGTTGGGTCGCCCGTGAGCACCACCTTTGTCCCTTGTCCAGCGCGTGAGATAATCGTTTTGATTTCATGCGGCGTTAAATTTTGCGCTTCATCAATAATCATAAAAATTTTAGGCAACGTACGGCCACGGATATAGGTGACTGCTTCTACTTCCAGCTTATTGCTCTCCATAATCCATGTTTTTGTCTCGCTCCCATTTCCTTCTCCACTTGAAGAGGCACACAAAAACTCCAAATTATCATAAAGAGGCTGCATCCAATGGTGTAACTTTTCTTCTTTAGTTCCTGGAAGATAGCCAATATCCTTCCCTAAAGGAACAATAGGCCGGCTGATTAAAATACGAGAATAGATCCCCTCATCAAAGACTTTACGGAGTGCAGACGCTAAAGCAAGAAGTGTTTTTCCTGTTCCTGCTTGCCCCACAAGCGTCACCAGTTTAATATCATCGCGCAAGAGCAGGTCTAAGGCACATTTTTGCTCTAAATTTAGAGGCAAAATTCCCCAGACATCGCGCGCAAGCTTCATGAGCGGCTCTAAGCGCTTGCTTTCAGCATTATATTTGCCAACAGCAGAAGATCTCTCGGGAGAAAAAAGGAAGCAATATTCGTTGGGACGCAGATCAGCCACTTCCAGCGCTAAAAAGCCATCTTTATAGAAAAGATCAATCTGGGCCTTTGAAACTTCGATTTTCCGATAGCCGCGGTAGAGATTATCATAAGAAAACTTCAGATTCTCATAATCTTGCGAAGCAATTCCGACTGCATCGGCTTTGATCCGCATCACAATATCTTTAGACAAAAAAACCACATTGGGATTCTTTTCCTGGATCTGATAGGCGACCACTAGTTTATGATGGTTTTTCTCAAGGGGAAAAGGCAATGCTTTTCTCTCTGTAGCAACCGCCCCTCCATGATCATGGACCCAAAGACGGATCCCATTATGGAGATCGACCCCCTTGTAGACATTTTGGGCCTTTAAAGAGTTTAAAAACCGGATCACCTGGCGGGCATTTTTCCCCCTTTCGTCCGAATTACGCTTCATCCCATCTAGCTCTTCTAAAACAGCCAAGGGGATGACCACATCGCTATCCTTAAATTTGAACATCGCATCTGGATCGTGCAGAAGGACATTAGTATCAATCACATAGGTTTTTTTCGTCATTCTTATCCCTTTGATTACTAACAAGTTAAAAACAAACCCAGCAAATCTTATTGCTGACTGCTAAATTTATTGACAAGGAACCCAAATTCAAGTAAACTATGTATAAATTTGGATCATAGTTATAACCATTATGAGAATCAATCATAAAATTTTAAGTATTCCTCCCTATATCTCAACCTCTTGGAAAAACGTCCTTTCCCTCCATGTGGAGTATAAGGAAGAGGCTGTTTTTCTTGTGATTAATCTATCTAATGGCTCATTTATTGAGATCCCCCATTTAGATGGACCACTTATCGAAGCGATTTTTGCGGCCCATGAAAGAGCCTTAGAACAGGAAGGTCCCAAAAACCCTATCGGCTTTTTAACTCCTCGGAACCCCCAGATGACAGGCGAGCCCTCTTCGACCATTATCAGCTTTCCTTTTCGCATTGGCTCAGAAGGGATCGGGGAAAATATGGGCAATTTATTGCAGCATAATCCAGAGGCTGCACACAACCCTGATCTGCCGCAGGAAATTTTAGAGAAAATCGCCCATCTTTCGAAAATGGTTGGCTTAGATAATATAGAAAATTTCTCTAAACCTGAGCCACATTGCAATTGTACCTATTGCCAAATCATGCGCACAATCCATCCTGAAGAACAGCTTGTTGAAGCATTAAAAGAAGAAACTGTTTCTGAAGAAGATCTCAAATTCCGTGATTGGGAAATCAAACAAACAGCTGAAAAGCTCTATATTGTGACAAATCCCTTGGATAAAGAAGAGCATTATAATGTGTTTCTTGGAAGTCCTGTCGGCTGCACATGCGGTGTTAAAAACTGCGAACATATCCGCGTTGTGCTCAATAGCTAATAAAATTTCTGGAGTTAAAAAACTCTAAGTTCTAGAATGAAAATTCGCCTTGCTGTGTATGCGAGGCCATGGATTTTTTACGATCAGGAGGATTTTCATTCATGTCCAGATTTTCATCCTATTTAATCACGACTCTTTTTGCTTTGAGCAGTGCCTATGCAGAAGAGGCTTT
>CAYSQP010000126.1:0-3145 GCA_964433285.1 uncultured bacterium
ATTTTTCGGGAAAGCTTTATTGTGTGGAGAGATATAAAGATAATCTATCTTGCGGAAAGCAGGAATATTTTTATGAAAATGGCGCTTTAAAAACTTTGCTCTATTACAAAGAGGGCCTGCTGCATGGGGAGGTGCGCCTTTTTTGGCCCCATGGCGGACCAAAACGATTCTGCTGCTATGAAAATGGGAAAAAGGTAGGCTTTGACCGCATCTGGAATGAAGATGGAAAACTTGTACAAGAAGAAGAGTATGTTCGATCTACTGCAGGAGCGCTATCCTGAGATTGCCTTTGCACTCACTTTAAATCCGTTTACTCCTAGACAACTAGAATTTCAGCAGCAGCTACTACTTCCTTTGGATGAAGTAGAAGTATTGTATGTTTTTGGACTTGGCCATTATTTTGAGAGTCTCAAAAGTTGGCTACAACAGCGAAAAGGCAGGGTGCTGATTGTCCTAGAAGATGATTTAGGAGTGATCGCGGCTTTTTTAAATCACCCCAGTGCGAAATCATTGTTAGAGTGTCCCAATATCTATTTGAAATATGTAGAGAATTGGGAAGTGACATTAGAGGAGCTGCCCGCCTTATATCCTACAGACAAAGTCCAAGTGGCAGCTGCTAAGAAATATAAAAAAGAGCGCGCTGCTTTTTTTAAAAAAATTCAACTTCAACTCTATCGCAATAGCGCTAGCTTTGGAGCGCTCCTATCTGAAGCGCTTTTTGCGCATAAGCTTTTTGCCAACCTATATCCTAATTTGTTCCACATTCCACACTCTTTTTTTGCTAATCGGTTCAAGGGAGCTTTTAAAAATATTCCAGCGATTATTTGTGGGGCAGGCCCTTCCTTGGAAAGCGCGATCGAAGAGCTGAAAAAAATGGAACATGAGGCGCTACTTATCGCAGGTGGGTCGGCCATCACAGCGTTTTCTTGCCATCAGATCATGCCCCATTTTTGCATGGCTTTAGATCCCAACTTTGAAGAGTATAAGAAGTTGAAAGAAAGCTCTTTTTTTGAAGTGCCCTTTCTTTATGCGCCCCGGCTGCAAAAAGATCTCCTAGGCACGTGCAACGGTCCTTTTGGTTATATGAGATCAGATACAGGGGGACTGGCAGAAGCCTGGTTTGAAAAAAAAATAGGTTTAGAAGGAGAAGCCATCGGGCCAGAGCTGGGACGCGAGGCCTTTTCTGTCACGACACTTGCAGCCTCTTTTGCCTATGAAATGGGCTGCCATCCGATTATCTTTGCAGGGGTTGACCTTGCCTTTACACAAAAGCGGCGCTACGCCCAAGGGATTGTGGAAGAGAAAGAAAATAGGATCCAGCACGATGCGCGCATCACAGAGCAAATTGTTGTTAGAAAGGATCGCCATGGGAAAAAAGTAGATAGTTTAGTCAAATGGGTCATGGAATCAGATGCTCTTTCGGCTTTTGCCAAGAACCATCCAGACACTCAATTTATCAATGCCACAGAAGGGGGCATTGGGTTTTCTCATATTCCCTATATGACTCTGCAAGAGGTGCGAAAAAAGTACTGCCAGACATTCTATGATCTTAAAGGCCAGATCCATACCCAAGTACAAAAAATAAATTTTCCTAAAGAGATTAGTAGGCATCTTGAAACAGCGTCTGATGAGCTTAAAGCTTCTTTAAAACGGGCTTTAATCATTGTCCAAGAGCTTAAAAAAAGCTCGAAAGAGACAGGAAAAATGGTGCTTTTGCAGATGGATTTAGAGGAAGAAGTTGCCTTTGACTGTTTTTTGCAGCCGGTGGAATCTGCTTTGGAAAAGCTATTTGCGCGCTATTTTTTTGAATCGCCTTTAGAAAAAAAACTTGCCAAATGGAGCCACATGGAGGCTACCCTCCAGAGCTATCTGCAGACTTTGCATACTCAGTCAGCTTATTGCGAAGAGTGCGCAAACTAATCCCCAGCAGCTTGGCCGTTTTGCTTTTGTTGTTGTTTTGCAGAGATAAAGTTTCCAGAATATGCTGTTTTTCCAGCTCTTTTAAACTTAAAAGGGCTGGTTTTTGGACGCCTGGTGCCGCTTCCAGATTCAGATGTTCGGCTAAGATAAGGTCGGAGCAGTTAAAGACCACCGTGCGCTCAATCACATTGGCAAGCTCGCGGATATTGCCTGGCCAAAGATAGTCCAAAAGTTTCTGTTTGGCCTCATTTGAAAGCTCTTTTTTGCCTTTTTCGCACAGCCGCTGCAAAAAATAGTCTGCAAGCGGAATAATATCTTCCTTGCGCTCCCTTAAAGGGGGCAGATGGATCGGCACCACATTGAGCCTGTAGTAGAGATCCTCGCGAAACTGCTTATTCAAAACAGCTTCTTTCATAGTGCGATTGGACGTAGAAATAAACCTGACATTGACCGTCATGGGAACTGTTCCGCCTACCCTTTCAAATTCTTGCTCTTGGACAGCACGGAGCAGCTTTGATTGGAGCACAAGTGGAATCTCTGAAATTTCATCTAAAAGCAGCGTGCCTTTGTCCGCCAGTTCAAAGCGCCCGGCGCGTCTTTGCAGCGCTCCTGTAAAAGAGCCTTTTTCGTGGCCAAAAAATTCAGATTCCATCAGCGCTTCAGGAATGGCAGCGCAGTTGACTTTGACAAAAGGGCATACAGAGCGTTTTGAGGCGTAATGGATCGCATGTGCGATGATCTCTTTGCCTGTGCCTGATTCCCCATGGATAAATACACTGGAGTCGCTCTTTGCGATCTTATCAAGATCTTCTAAGATCTTTTTCATCAGAGGACTTTCGGCGATAATGCACCCTTTGCGGACTTTTTCGTCCTCTTTTATATTCCCTATGTTCATATAATTAACTCCATAATCAACAGAGGGCGGGATGTCAAGCAGATTAAAAAAATTTTTTACTATTTCAATTCTATTGCACTGCTTTAGCGGTTGTTCGGGGTTGGAGGAGTCGGAAAAGGAGAAGATCCGCAAGGCTAATGCGACAGCAGAGCGCATCTATCGCAATCAGGGTGAATATCCCTACCAGATTGACCCAGAAAGGCACCGGGAGCGAGAAGCTTATCCTTGGGAGGAAAAAAGATGAATTTAAAGCGGCTTTGCTCCTATACTGCCTACTTTGCCGATGTGGCGAAATGGCAGACGCGGCAGATTCAAAATCTGCTCCTAGCA
>CAYSQP010000127.1:0-3130 GCA_964433285.1 uncultured bacterium
AATCAGATAGGTATTTTCCCGTTTTTGTAAGCGTCTTTCCCAGAGCTGAAAAATCTTTAATTTTTCCTCCGAGGTGAGTGTTTGCAGGCCATGGAGTTTTTTCTCTTCCAATAGAAGTTGTATCAGTTGGGCTTTGACCCGGCTTTTAAGCTCTTCTTCATTGGTGGCATAATCCAGATAAGCGCCATTTTTTTGGGCGGTGGGAAACTCAAAAATGGATAATTCAGCGACTATTTCGCTTCTCCATTTCTGCGCCCTTAGTGCTGCTTTTTGGAGGGTTAGGTTAAGATCGGCAAAGTCGGATAGGTCGCCATTTTTGAAATTAACAATCACTTTTCTGACCTTGTCATCAGTTAAGTGGATATAAGGGTGGACTTCTCGATCTAATAAATAGATTTTGGGGCGGTCAAACTGTTCAATATAATTCTTGAATGCGCGTCGGATAATTAAGGGGGATACCTCTTTATACTCAACATGATAGTTAAGGAGCTCATCCATCGTTTCCTTAACATTGGCCGTTTTTAACTGTCTAGTCTCTGAAAATAGAACGGCTGTGGTAAGCAAAAAAAAGACAATAAGGAGCTTTAGTGAGCGACATGTCATCTTACTTTTCTCTATACTCATTATGCCGATAAAAGTTAAAATTATTTTTATCATGCTGCTTTTTTGCATAGAATGTTTTGCAAATAATTCTGTTTTCAAGATATAGTTTTTGGATTACCCACAAGGAGAATAGGCAAGATGCCGACAATTAACCAACTCGTTCAACAGGGCCGAAGGGCAAAAAAACGCCGTAGAAAATCGCCTGCGCTCGAGATCTGTCCTCAAAAAAGAGGGGTCTGCGTGCAAGTGAAGACTAAAACTCCTAAAAAACCTAACTCTGCGCTCCGAAAGGTGGCGTGGGTAAAGCTATCAAATGGCCATGAGGTCATTGCCTACATTGGGGGCGAGGGTCACAATTTGCAAGAGCATAGCATTGTTCTTGTAAGAGGCGGCCGTGTGAAGGATCTGCCTGGCGTCCGCTACCACATTGTGCGCGGTGCCCTTGATTGTGCGGCTGTGAAAGACCGCAAGCAGAGCCGCTCTAAATATGGTGCTAAACAACCAAAATAAATTTATTTTTTCTTCAACTAAAGGAAATCATTCATGTCACGAAGAAGGCGTGCCACTAAAAGAAAAAGCGATCTAGACCTCGTCTATGGAAGTTCTTCGATTGCTAAATTCATCAATAAAGTGATGAAACATGGCAAAAAGACGACTGCACAACGCATTGTCTATCAAGCTTTAGAGCAGTTTGCGCAAAAAATTAAAGCAGACAACATTCTGGACGCTTTTGAACAGGCCCTAGAAAATGCGAAGCCTTCTCTTGAAGTGAAATCAAGAAGAATCGGCGGCGCTACCTACCAGGTGCCTATCGAGATTCCTGCAGACCGCCGCACTTCGATTGCTGTCCGTTGGATCATTAAACATGCCCAAGACAAGGTGGGTAAATCAATGACCGATGGGCTCGCTCTTGAACTCATTGACTGCTTCCAAAACCAGGGCGCTACCATCAAGAAAAAAGATGATACGCACCGCATGGCCGAAGCTAACCGAGCGTTTGCTCATTATAAGTGGTAATTAAAATCTATGGGTAAGCGACCAGAAACTGACAGTCTGAAAAATGTAAGAAATATCGGCATCATGGCCCACATTGATGCTGGAAAGACAACGACAACTGAAAGAATTCTGTTCTATTGCGGCCGTCTCCATCGTATTGGAGAGGTGCATGAAGGGGCTGCTACCATGGACTTCATGGAGCAGGAAAAAGAAAGAGGGATCACGATCACCTCTGCTGCCACGACAGTCTATTGGGGCGGCTGTAAAATCAATATCATCGATACTCCCGGCCACGTTGACTTCACCATTGAGGTCGAGCGCTCTTTAAGAGTATTAGATGGCGCTGTTGCTGTCTTTGATGCTGTCGCAGGCGTCCAACCTCAATCTGAAACTGTATGGAGACAAGCCACTCGCTATGGCGTGCCGCGCATTGCATTCATCAATAAAATGGACCGCGTCGGAGCTGACTTCTTCATGTCTGTTAAATCGATGCGCGACAAGTTAGGCGCCAATGCCATCGCTGTCCAATGCCCTATTGGCGAAGAGGCGGAATTCAAAGGAATGGTCGACCTGATCACAATGAAAGGGTACCTATTCCTAGATGAGACGATGGGCGCAAAATACGAAACGGTAGATGTTCCTGCCAATTTGCTGGAAAAGTGCAAAAAAATGCGCCAAGAGCTCTTAGAAGAGCTTGCCACTATTGATGAGTCCAATGAAAGTTTCATGATGAAAGTGTTGGAAGATCCATCCACCCTAACCGAAGATGAGATCCACGCCGCCATCCGTAAAGGGGTTGTCACTAATAAAATCAATCCTGTTGTTTGCGGAACTGCCTTTAAAAATAAAGGGATTCAACCACTTCTTGATGCCGTTGTACGCTGGATGCCCTCTCCTCTTGACCGCGGACTGATTAAAGGGATCGATATCGACACTAATGAACCGATTGAAATCGAGCCTTCTGATAATAGTCCATTTTCTGCCCTTGCCTTCAAGATCATGACCGATCCTTATGTGGGCCGGCTGACCTTTGTCCGTATCTATTCAGGGATGCTCACAAAAGGGACGAATCTTTGGAATACAACCAAAGATAAAAAAGAGCGGGTTTCAAGGCTGCTTGAGATGCATGCCAACCAGAGAAAAGATCGTGATGAATTTTTTACAGGCGATATTGCAGCGTGCATTGGTTTAAAATATACAAGCACGGGCGATACGCTCTGCACAGAAGACCGTCCTCTTTTGCTAGAAAAAATGGAATTCCCAGAGCCTGTGATTTCGATGGCCATTGAGCCAAAATCGAAAGCAGACCGTGAAAAACTGGCCACAGCGCTTTCTGCCCTTTCCGAGGAAGATCCTACATTCCGCGTCTTTACAAATGAAGAGACTGGCCAGACGATCATCGCAGGTATGGGCGAGCTCCATTTGGACATTATCCGCGATCGGATGATGCGTGAGTTTTCTGTAGAGGCCAATGTGGGTAAACCAGAGGTTTCTTACAAAGAAACGATTGCTCGGCCCGGCAAAGCAGAAC
>CAYSQP010000128.1:0-3116 GCA_964433285.1 uncultured bacterium
CACCCATATCCAGATGCTTGATGATCCTCTCATCACAACGCATGTTGAAGATAAAATCCGTTTGATGCTTAAAAATACTGAATCGGTCTTCCGTTCTGTGATTAAAGATTATGAGAAACAGTATTTTGCAAAAAAAATAGATTCATTTTTCAATGAACGATATGTGGATGTGCGCGATATATCAAAACGGATTTTAGGCCATTTAGGCAATCGGCCTGAGCTGAACTTTGAAATTCCTGCAGGGTCGATTATTTTTGCTAAAGAGCTTACTCCTTCGCACACAGCCGCTGCCACCTGCAGTAAAAGTGTTGGTTTTGTGACGCATAAAGGGGGAGGCAACTCCCATTCGGCACTCATTGCACGCGCAAAAGGGCTTCCTTTTGTCTCCAATATTGCTATCCATGATTTGGAACAGATGCAAGGCAAATATGTGATTGTCAATGGATTTACAGGTGAGGTGATTGTCCATCCAACAGAAAAAACATTAAAAACTCACAGAGAATTGAGAAAGCAGCATCTTATGCGCAACCAGAAATTTAAAGAAGAAGATAAGCTTCCTTCTGAAACAGAAGATGGTTTTTTGATTCGGCTATTTTCCAATGTGGGCAATTTGGAAGAATTGGATGATTTTCCCTACACGACCTGCGGCATCGGCCTATTTCGCTCAGAATACCTTTTTTTGCAAAATAGCTCTTTTTTCCCATCCGAAGAAAAGCAGTATGAAGCCTATCGCCAGCTTGTAGATAAAGCCAAAGGTCGTCCTATTGTGATTCGGGTGTTTGATATTGGCGGTGATAAAAATCCAGAATTTTTTTCTGGCCAAGAAAAGGAGACTAATCCAGCGATGGGTTGCCGAGGGATCCGTTTTCTTTTGAAAAATAGAGAGTTTTTTAAAACTCAGCTGCGGGCGCTACTGCGCGTTGCACTTCATGGAGAAGTTCATCTGCTGCTGCCACTGATTTCTGATTTGGAAGAGGTCAAAGAGTCTAAAATGCTCATTGAAGAGGTAAAAAGGCAGCTTTCACATGAAAAAGTTCCTTTTAAGACAAATGTTCCTTTAGGCTGTATGATTGAGGTCCCATCGGCCGTGATGATTTGTGAAGAGGTAGCGGCAAATTGTGACTTTCTATCGATGGGCACCAATGATTTAGTGCAGTATACCTTGGGCGTTGATCGTAGTAATCCTGCCATGAATCATCTCTGTTATCCTGCCCATCCAAGCGTGCTTCGTATCATCAAAATGATTGTTGTTGCAGCGGAGCGGCAGCAGATACCGCTGACTATTTGTGGGGAGATGGCCTCCAATCCTCTTTTTACACCTCTTCTCTTAGGACTAGGGCTAAAAGAGTTTTCATGTGCACTGCGCTACATTCCGATGATTAAAAGAACGATTCGCAAATGTTCTATGGTCCAGGTCTATCAATTGGCAGAGCAGGCGCTTAAAATGCATGATCCAAATGAAATTGCCAAATTATTAAAAGAATATGAAGAAATATAAGATGAACAGCTTCTTTTATTTTTCCTTTAAATCGGGCTTAAGCCCGATTTTAAATAATTTTGCAACAAAGGTCTTTTAAGGGTAAAAAAATGCGTTTTGAAGCGCTTCAGCTTCTTCGGGATTATCCCTTATTTTTTCAATTCCTAATCTTGTTTGTTCAATCTGCTCATGCATTTTTTGTTGTTGAATCGCAGCTGCAATAAGCTTGTCAACAGAACTAAATTCTGTCCCTCGATCTTTACGGCTACTATTCAACATATCTTTCAATACAAAAGCTCCATCATCCATCACCATGACTGCATTTGGGATCCCTTTATTGCTTGCATACCCCATCTGATCTGGTACCTTTCCCTTAAAATTTGTATAAAGATCAACATTGATGCCTTGTGCTCTTAAAGCGGCAGCAATATCAACAGCTTTTCCCTGAAGCTCTGGTGTCCGATAACCCACCAGAAAACTGGCAACTGATTTCCGTGCAATGTCTGTTTTTGGTTCGACTTGAAGGACATGGAATAGCCGCGTTAGGCCAATAGAGCCACCAACACCCTGGATATCTTTATGTCTTTTATTGAAATCGCCCACAAGATTATCGTAACGACCGCCGCTTGCGACGCTGCCAAACCTTTCTTTCCCAATAATATGGCTTTCAAATACGATTCCAGTGTAATAATCAAGCCCTCGAACCATCCCAGCGCAAAATTGCAAGGAATCAGCGGCCACTCCAGAGCGGCGCAATTTACTATAAACATCCATTAAATCGAAATAAGCTTGCTGCACTTCTTTTGAAGCATCCTTTCCAATATTAAAATCTTTGGGTGCGCCTTTAAAACAAAACTGTTTCACAAGAGTTTCAATGGCTGTAAGATCAAATTCGGGAAGGATTTTTTTAATATTGTCACAGACTTGCTTAGGACTATTTTTATCTAATTTATCAATCTCTGTTAAAACTTGACGCTCTTGTTCCTTGGGAATATCTGCTTTTCTAATCATTGCTTTAGCAATAACGATATGGTTTAAGGAGATAACAAATCTGCCTACATTTAGAGAGGTTAATGCATCGATCATCGCCATCAAACACTCATAGTCTGCCATGGTATTTAAAGAGCGGTCAATAATATCAACATCGGCTTGGTAAAATCCACGGAAACGGCCTGGTTGTGCATGTTCTCCACGAAAAGAATATTCAATATGTTGCCGTTTATAGGGCAGTGTCATTTCATTGATCCGTGCCGCTACAAAAAGAGCAAGAGGCACAGTACGGTCGTAGGGAAGACCATAACGTGTGGATTCATCCTCCAATGTCTCTTTTGCAGATCCTTGCTTAATGGCGTTTGCTCTATCTGATAGTCGGTAGACACCATAAACTTGATGTCCAATTCCGCCTTTCATAAGGTTTTCTGTCAGTTCAAATGGCCGAGGAGTAAATGGTGTAAAACCATATCTGCTATAAGCGGCGGCGACTTTCTCTTTCCATGTTGCAAAAAGACAGTGTTGTGCTTCTGTATAATCTGTAAAACCGGATAGTGGTTTTAAGATATCTTGGCCAGTAGCCACTGATTCCTGAGTCACATGATGTTCTTTATTTCCGCCTGAAATTAAGGTCGAAGATTTTTTATAT
>CAYSQP010000129.1:0-3029 GCA_964433285.1 uncultured bacterium
CTGAATAACATGGGGCTCATTGCAATTGAGTGTATTGCCACAACCGGTAAAATCCAAGTAAGCGCCATGGGAATCTTTAAGGTAATAAAGTGCATTATCAATCCCTCGAAAACAGAGAAGCGGCCCATGAATTCCTCCTTCCGCAGTATGGTTGAACACAACATCTAAGATCACTTCTATCTGATTTTTATGGAGCTCTTTAACAACGGTTTTAAATTCATGAATCGCAGCACCTCCATCTGAAGAAGTTGCAAAGCGGGCCATTGGTATAAAAAAATTGACAGTGGAATATCCCCAGTAATTGAATAGTTTTTTGCCTGTTTTAGGATTTTTATGCACATTTTCTGTCTCATTAAACTCATGGATAGGCAATAGCTCAATAGCATTGATCCCTAGGCTTTTTAAATAGGGGATTTTTTCAATAATGCCCAAAAAAGAGCCGGGGTTTTTCACGTGAGAAGAGCCATGTTGTGTAAAGCCGCGCACATGCATCTCATAAATAATTAAATCTTGTATCGGGATTTGTGGGGGTAAAGTGGCTTCCCAATCAAAAGGTTGAGGCAAAGCGGCCTTTCCTTTGAGTGCGTACCAGCTTTTTGTCTCTCCCCAGATTTGGGATGTATTTAAAGCTTTAGCGTAAGGATCAATCAGAAGGTGAGCGGAATTAAAAGTATGTCCTTTTTTAGGCTGAAAAGGCCCATTGATATGGTAACCATATTCGATTTCATCTGGTAGCCCTTCGACTGTAATATGCCAAATTGTGCCTGTCCGATGGTCATTTGCAGAAAGTGGAATATCGGCCAAAAGCGTGCCATTTTGAAAAAGAGATAGCGTCACTTGGGTTGCATTTTTGGAGAAAAGGGCAAAATTCCACCCAGCCCCTTGTCGCGAGGCGCCCAAAGGGGTTGGGTTGCCTTTACTGACTAAATAGGGATGGGTCTTTTTGGCCATATTCTCACTATAATCGTCCTTTATCTGTAATGTAAATAAATATTTTTAATTTATTGAAATATACCATTTATATGGTAATATTAATTAGTAGTTATAGATTTTTTGTTGCTATTTTTAAGGCTCCCTGGGAGACTCGTACGAATAAGAAATAAGGAGGACATTTCATGTCGTTAGAAAATGCTAAGCAGAATCTGAAGGAATTTGGAAAGGAGCTCAATCTTGAAGGGTTGGCTTTTGACGAAAACCACACCTGTATATTAGGAATTGACAATACCTTTTCTCTCCACCTGACCTATGAGCCAAATTCTGATCGCCTTTACCTTTATTCTCCTATTTTAGATGGTCTTCCAAAAGATGACAAAATCCGCTTAAGGCTCTATGAATCTTTATTAGAAGGCTCGATGTTGGGCGGGCAGATGGCCGGTGGCGGCATAGGGGTTGCTGTTCCTGAAGAGCTCATTCTCTTGCATGCCGTGCTTGAGATGGGAGTAGGGGCAGATCCCCATTCTTTAAGGCGTTTTGCACCCATTTTTGTCGATGCTGTTGAAAAATGGCGCGAAAAAGCAAAAGCGATTTGTGAAGGACGCGAAGTGCCTAGTGCACCGGCTCCAACTGCCATAAAACCGGGCGAGCGGTTCATTAAAATTTAAATAGACGTTCAATTTCTTGAAAAGCAAAAGCGGCTGAGCTATCTGGGTCGTTTTTTTTCTTTTTGATCTGTTTGATCCCTGACATGACAGTCGAATGATCGCGTGCGAAGAAGTGACCTATCTTCAAGTAAGCCATATTGAGTTTTGTATGGCATAATTCCATCGCAATTTGCCTGGGGAAAACACATTCGCGGGTTTGGGATTTCCCTAAGATGTCGGCTGGCCGTATTCCAAAATAATCAGCTACTCTCTGAACAATGATTTCTGGAGTGAGCACAGCAATCAGCTGTTTTTGCATCACATTTTCTAAATGAAATAGGATACCCCACTCAAAACGGCTGACAAGGCGCGGTTCAATTTCAGTTAAGCGAGAGGGGGGTACTTCACTGCTAAGAATGATCTGTCTGCTTTGTGTATGAAATGTATTAAACGTATGGAATAGCTCTTCTTGGGTGGCTGCTTTGCGTGCAAGCAGATGGACATCGTCGATAATCAGTACTTGCTGGTGACGGTAGATTTTTCTAAACTCTTGCATTTGAAAATTGCGGATCGCTTTAACCACATGTTCGGTAAAGGTATCGGCATGCACATAAAAGGCTAAGATGCCTTTGCTAATAAGTGCTTTTGCGCAAGCCATTAAAAGATGGGTTTTCCCTGCTCCTTTATCTCCATAGATAAATATTGGGTTAAAGCTGGCAAGCTCAAGATCTAATAAAAATTGATAAAGTGTTTTGTTTTTATCGCCAGCAGTAAAAGTTTCAAATTTGGCACCCTCTAAAAGTGGATCAGCATCGATTTTAAACGGCGGATAAGATTCTTCGCGCAAGGGCCGTTTTGCTTTGCCCTGTTTTTTGGCTGCTGCCAAGGAAAGGTGAACTTTAATGGGATGATGGTTGTTATTGAATAAGCGGGCTTGAACAAGGGAGCGTAAATGTTCATCAAACCAGGCGATTTGGAATTGATCTTCTGCTTGCAGATAGAGGTTGCAAGCATCAAAATGGACAACTTTTAAGCTGCGCAGCCATTTAGCGACGATCTCTTTTCCTAAGATCTTTTCTTGCTCTTGAAGAAATGTTTCCCACTGTTCCATCAACATTCATCATACGCAGAGCAATAAGAAAGATGCAACCACAGAGGCACAGAGACACAGAGTTAAGAGGGAGGGATTAGTTTATTTTTTTCGGGGTACGAACGGCTTGTTGCATCATTGTTTAAAATCGGGTTTGGGCCCGATTTTAAAGGAAAAAGAAAAGAAAAAAAGGCGAGAATAGACGTCGGGACTAGCGTCCCTGCGTCCCGTTGAGCTATTCTGGCTTCGCCAAATCGATCCTCTCGTCTCGGGCCGTGCCTAGCACTGTCCCTTCGACTTTCGGATCAATTTTGCTTTGCCATAATAGCCGTCGGCTGCAACGGCACTCTTCCCTAAAA
>CAYSQP010000130.1:0-3026 GCA_964433285.1 uncultured bacterium
TCCTGAACGTGGGCAAACAGTCGGTCATTTACGAAAAAAAATTCCTAAAGAAGCCAATGTATTTCACCTGATCATTCCCAAAGATCACTGTATTTTGCGCGCTGACTCGTCTGTGAATTTTTATTTAGCTAGGCAAAAAGTGGTGCACATTCTCTATGAAGCGCTGGGGGATATTCGCGATTGCAATGGGGGCATGATTTTAAAGCAGGGAGAACTCTTATCCCAATTCAAAGATGTTTTCAAAGAGATTGTGGAAAAAAAGCATGAGCTTTTGGAAAATTTCTTTTTCTCTTTAAGTCCGATCGAAATGCAGGCTACTTTGTCTCTTTCTTCGATCCAAAAGCTGTTCAACCTTTATCTAGAAGCGATAGAAGCAGAAATGCCGAAGAAAGAAAGCTGCTTTTGGAAAATAGAAAAAGAGAAAAACATCAGCTTTGTTGTTGTTCGAGCAAGAGAAGTATCGATTAAAGAGACTTTAGCTGAAGGGGTTTGCCGTTTTGATAATTTTTCTAAATCGCTGATTAAGACGCAGGTAAATTTTCAAGGGTCGCTCATTTTGGGGTATATCTATGAAACACAGGATGAATCCAAGCAAGAACTATTTGCTGAAACGATTTTGAAAAAAGTGCTTGAATGGACCAAAAAGATCAAAAATCAGCAGGTACTTAAATTAAGTTTCTTAACGCTTCCACGCACACTTGACCCGCGGCTTAGCGGTGATATGTTATCTGGCTTTGTTTTAAAAATGCTTTTCGATGGGCTCATGCGTTTAGGTCCAGGAAGCAAACCAATGCTTTCTATTGCGAAATCTTTTGAAGTCTCCCAGGATTTAAAGCAGTATCTATTTAAACTTCGTGAATGTTATTGGTCTAATGAAACCCGCGTTGTTGCCTATGATTTTGAATATGCATGGAAAAAAATCCTATCTCCCAAATTCTCGACTCCTTTTGATTACTTTTTCTTTCCTATTAAAAATGCAAAAGCGGCAAAAGAAGGCAAATTGCCACTCGAAGATGTGGGAGTACGAGCCATTGATGATACGACTTTAGTGGTCGATCTTGAACATCCTACGCCAGAATTTTTAGAGCTGACGACTCATGCACTTTATTCTCCTGTTAACCATGTCATTGATAAAATTCACCCCAATTGGTCTCAAGGGCAGGAAGATGTGTATGTCTGCAATGGCCCATTCAAACTAAAATCTTTCAATCCCAACATAGGAATGGAATTTGTTAAAAACCATTGTTATTGGGATAAACAGGCTGTTTCACTTGATTGGATCCATATTTCGAAGGGCAATGCAGCTTTAGCCAATGAGATGTTTAAAAACGATGAAATCGATTGGATTGGAAGACCTGTAAGACCCTGGGAGTCTTTCTTTGCAGAAAATGCAAAAGAAACAGTCATAGCAAATCCTATTGGCATTTATTGGTGTGTATTTAACACAGAAAAATTTCCATTTAACCATCCTAAGATTAGACAAGCATTTGCTTATGCCATCAACCGTGAAGAGCTGATCAAGCAGCTTCCCTTTGAATGCTTACCCGCAGCGAGCCCTCTGCCGCTTGCATATACACAGAATTATGATGTCTCAATGATTCAAGGCAATCAGGGCTTAGCTGTTAAACTTTTTGAAGAAGCGCTTATTGAGCTTGGCATTACACGTCATGATTTTCCTGTTATTACCTGCATTTATCCAGCAGAACGAATGCGCGAAAAAACGATGCTGCTTTTGAAAAGTCAACTTGAAAAAGTCCTCGGTATCTTTTGCCAAATGGAAAATTATGAATTTGACATTTTGTTTAATAAAATGACTCAGGGCGATTACCATTTTGGTTCTATCGCATGGAAATCTTGGGTCAATGATCCTATCTACACACTCAATGCTTTCAAATACCGAACCAACAAAGTGAATTTTGCAAAATGGGAAAATTTAGAATTTCAGAAACTTTTAGACCTTGCTCAGCAGGAGATAGATCCCAGCAAACGGCTAGAATTTTTAAAAATGGCAGAAAAAATTCTAATCATTGACAACCCAGTGGTTCCCATTTTTTATGAAGTGTATCATTACATGCAGAAAAAATATCTGCATCAAGCACTCCATTCCGACACGGGCGGAGTGGATTTCAAGTGGGCATACATCAAGCACGATTAAAATTTTCTTGCATTCATTTAAATTTTATGTAATCTTTTAACGTTCTTAATGAAGTTGGTTGTTCATTAAACCAAAAAAATGGAGGCGTTACTATGACCATCACACAATATAAAAATTCAGTCGTTGTTGAAGAGACTCAAACTGCTCATTTTAACATTAATGAAGCATTGAATAAGCATGGGTGGAAAGGTCAGATGAGTTTGGAGGAGGCAGAAAAACTTTTAAGCGGCAAGCCTGCTTATACTTATCTGATTCGTTTTGGCGAGCAAAAAGACAGATTTACGCTGACTTTTGTCCATCCTAATGGAAGTGTTAAAAATGACACTTTTGTTTTAGTCGATTGGGTCAATGGGATTTTTGCAAACGGTGGTTACTGCCACAGGGGACCTCTTGAGATCTTAATCCCCCTCAAAATGAATTGCAAACAAGGCGAAGGCCAACCTGCCTAAAAAACAGGTTGCTAATCTCTTAAAACCGTGCCGGATCAATTCGAAAGATAAGATCGGGCACGGGCACGCACACGGGCAAGGGCACGAAAAGAATACACAGAATTTCAGATGATTAGCTTGTGTGGGCTAAGAAGTCACAGATGAGAGGAATATTTACAGGAATTGGTATAGGAATCTGATCCATTGCTGGCATCACCATCAATGTGCCTGAAAAACTCCCCGAATCTAATGAAAGATATTCAGGAACTTCTCGAGCAGATTCAAGCGCTTGTTTGATATGTGGAACAGCATGAGACTTTTCTTTTACTGAAACCACCATGCCTGGACGCACTTGGAAAGAGCGACGGTCGACTTTTTTTCCATTAACTAAGATATGGCCATGGGAGACAAGCTGCTGAGCAGCAAAAATAGTGGCGCCAAAT